>JARIDB010000007.1 GCA_029257045.1 Clostridium sp. | reverse complement strand
AATTTGTAATAAAGATTATACATTTAATTAAGTTACATTTAAAATTGATATAACTTAATTAAAGTTAGGATGTAACAATTTATATAAGCCCGATTATATTTTAATACTTAAGTAAGATGTCGATTCCAAAGGAAAAGAAAGATGATCAATTAATTCTATTAAAGATACAGATCCACGAGCTTACTTAAAGGGTAGTTTAACTAACAACAAATAATATGAAAAATAGGAGGAGAAATTGAAATGGACCAAGTTAAAATAACTTTAGAAGATTTAAAAAAACAAAATATAATATACCTAAAGAATGTGCAGGAGGGCTTTAATAAATATCCCAATATGATTCTTGATGGTACTGAAGATCATGTTAATAATGCTATTAGAGAATTAGTTAACAAAAATGGCTTAGAAAATTCTTATGCAGATTTTTATTATGGTAAATTAGATCAGGAATCAAAAAATAAAGTAAAAGGTGCTTTAAATGAAAAAGAAATAGCTTTTATAGAATCTCTAAAGTTAATGAAAGAGGATATTTATTTTCAGCTTAATAGTGAAATACTTGAAATATTATTAAAACTTACAGTTAATGAAGTATTATTTAGTAGTTTTTATTTTACAAAATATCTATGTGTAGTATGGGGAAATTACGACAAGAAATATCCTGTGTTTTTTAAAGATGATTCTGTTATGAAGATAATAATGGAACAAATCTTGGTTATATAAATATTTTTTTGGGAATACTAATTCTAACTAATAATTAGATAGGAGAAGATTTATGAAAGTAAGACTTGGATATGTTGCTATTTCAAATGTATTAGGTAAAAAGGTAACAAGCTCTAGTACTGTTACCTTTGCTAATTATAGTAAGATTAGCTCAGAAGAAAAAAGGCTAGAAAAACTAAAGACTGTTGCACTTTCAAACCTAAGTGATTTACAAGAAATATTAAAATATAATATAAAAAACAATATACATTTTTATAGAATTACATCTGCATTGATTCCTCTTGTAACTCATCCAGAGGTTGGGTATTGGGGACATAGAGAGATATTTAATAAAGATTTTCAATATGTAGGTAAGATTATTAGGCAATCTAATATGAGAGTTGATACTCATCCAGATGAATTTAATGTTATAAATAGCAGTAACCCAAAAGTTGTAGAGAATACCCTTATAAATCTAATGAGACAAGTAGAGTGGTTTGAAGATATGAATTATGAAGAAGGTAAGATGGTAATTCATGTTGGTGGAGCAACTGGAGGTAAGGAAGCTGCTTTAGAAAGGTTTATTAAACATTTTAATGACTTTCCTAAAGAGTTGAAAACTAGATTAATTGTAGAAAATGATGACAAGACATATACGGCTAAGGAAACTTTAGAATTATGTAAAACCTTAAATATACCAATGGTTTTAGATGTTCATCATCATAATTGTAATAATAATGGAGAAAAGCTAGAAGATATGTTAGAGGAGATATTAAATACTTGGGATAATGAAAATCTACCTCCGAAGATGCATTTTTCATCTCCTAGAGATAATAAAGATGGAAAAGTAGATAGAAAACATGCTGATTTTATAAATCCATATGATTTTATAAGTTTTATAGAAGTTGCAAAGAGGTTTAATAAAGATTTCGATATCATGCTCGAGTGTAAAGAAAAGGATGTAGCTTTATTTAAGTTAACTCAAGATATAAAAAAAATTAACTTAGAATATAAATGGGTTGATAAAAGTACAATACTAATTGAATAATGGTGCTAATATACAAATTTAAAGTTTAAATATAATAAGGTCTTTTTAAATTTAAACTTTAAATTTAAAAAGAAAAACCCCAATCTCAACAATAATGTAGAGAATAGGGTTTTCTAACTTTAAAGAGGAAATATTATAAGATTTCTAATATTTCCACTTTATATTGTTCTCCCGGAGCATTAACTTCAATTATATCACAAGTTTTTTTACCTGATAATGCTTTTCCTAAATCAGATTCTATACTTATAAGCATATTTTCAGGATCTACATCTAAAGTAGTCACTAATGTTATAACAGTCTCAAAATCATCTTCAATAAATTTAACTTTAGCCTTGCTATTAATTCCTAATACTGATTTATCTATACTATCATCATCAAGTATAGTTGCAGTAGTTATCATAGTTAATAAATATTGAATTCTATTATCATTTTCCCTGTAATTTGCACAAGCTTCTTTATATTCTGCATTTTCTGATCTATCTCCATGAGCAGCAGCAATCATTTTTTCTTTTGCTATTTCAGCTCTTTTTGCTGTCATTCTATATTCTAATTCTTCTCTTAAATTTTTTATATTTTCCTCAGTTAACATATTATTCATAAAACTAAATCTCCCCTGAACTATATTATACCTTCATTATATAGTAGATGAAAAAATAATAAAAGAGTTTTTATTTTGAAAAAATATAGTTATTTTAACTGAATATAAATTGTTAAAAAATAGATTATATAAATTCAATATTTTGAATTTTCTTTCTTATTAAAATGTGGTAAACTAATAAAACATAGATTACTTTTAATTGTAATTTGTGGTTTAGATCACATATAATGTGTTCTAGGGACTTATTTTTATCATATATAAAATTATTATAAGGGGGAAAAGGTATTGGAAAGTTTAATGAAAAAATGGAATCATCTTAGTATCGTAAAAAGGATAATAATAGGATTAATTATAGGTATTATTCTAGCATTAACAATTCCTGAAAAAGCAAAAGTAATTGTGATTTTTGGATCTTTATTCGTAGGAGCGTTAAAATCTATTGCACCTATCTTAGTATTTTTCCTAGTAATGTCTGCTATATCTCAACATAGAAATGGTCAAAAAACTAATATGAAATCTGTTATTATGCTTTATGTTGTTGGAACATTTATGGGGGGATTGGTTGCTGTTGTAGCAAGTTTTCTGTTTCCAGTAAATTTAACATTAGTAGCAGGTGTAGAAAATATGTCACCTCCTGGAGGGGTTACAGAAGTTTTAAAAACCCTTCTATTAAATATTGTAGATAATCCTGTAAAAGCATTATTTAATGCTAACTATATAGGGATCCTATCTTGGGCCTTAGTACTTGGACTAGCTCTAAGAAATGCTAAAGAATCAACAAAAATAATGATAAGTAACTTTTCAGATGCAGTATCAACTATGGTTGGATGGGTAATTAATTTTGCACCAATTGGAATAATGGGTCTTGTATTTGAAGCTATTTATACTAATGGAATTGAAGTTTTTGCAAGCTATGGGAAATTAGTTGTTGTTTTAGTTGGATGTATGATCTTTGTAGCTATTGTTGTAAATCCAATTATAGTATTTTTAAATATTAGACAAAATCCATATCCTCTTGTTTTCAAATGTTTAAAACAAAGTGGTATTACAGCTTTCTTTACACGTAGTTCAGCTGCAAATATACCAGTTAATATGAAGCTTTGTGAAGAACTAGGATTAGATAAGGATACTTATTCTGTATCAATACCATTAGGAGCAACTATAAATATGGCTGGTGCATCTGTTACAATTGCAGTTCTTAGTTTAGCAGCAGCTCATACACTAAATGTTCCAGTAGATATTCCTACAGCTCTTATACTTAGTTTATTAGCAACTGTATGTGCTTGTGGTGCATCAGGAGTAGCAGGTGGATCTTTACTTTTAATACCTTTAGCATGTAGCTTATTTGGTATTCCAAATGACCTTGCTATGCAGGTAGTTGGAGTTGGTTTTATAGTAGGTGTTATTCAAGACTCTTGTGAAACTGCACTTAACTCATCTACTGATGCTCTATTTACAGCAACAGCAGAATTTGCCAAAAGACGTAAAAATGGTCAAAAAGTATTTACAAACAAAATAGGTTAATAATAATGATATATTTAGTAAATCTATTATTATTATTATAAGGTATAAAGAAGTGGCATAAATAGAAATAAATCTATTTATGCCACTTCTTTTTTATCAATAAATTTAGCGTGGGATTTTAATTAATAAAATACATAATTAAAATTATATGACAGTAAATGAATAATATTTTTATAAGATTAATTTATAAGATTATATAGATGTATTCATTTAGTCTATTTAGCAAGCATATATTTACTATAAAAAGAAAGAAATTTATAAATTCTAAAAGTTTTATAAACATAGTAAAAATATCTTGAAAAAATAATAAAAGAAAGAGGGAAATTATATGACAAATTTAGAGCTGGCTAAAATAATAGTAAATTTAGTTGGTGGCAAGGAAAATGTTGTAAAGGCGACGAATTGTATGACTAGACTTAGGCTTACTTTAAAAAATGTAGATATTGTAAAATTAAAAGAATTAAAATCTACGGAAGGAGTATTAGGAGTCGTTGGATCAGCGGATTATTTGCAAGTTGTTCTAGGACCAGGTAAAGTAAAAAAAGTTACAAACATATGTATAAATGAATTAGGATTACCAAGGGATGGTGAGGTAACAGAAGATTGGAAAGCAAATAAAGATAAGATAAAAGAAAAGCAGAAACAAAGTGGTTTTAAAAGAGCAGTTAATACAATTGCTAATATATTTATTCCTTTGATTCCTGCTATTATTGCAGCTGGTATATTTAATGGACTTGGAAGTTTAATTTCTACATTGCAAGGGCAAGGAACTCTTCCAATTGAAGGATTCTGGAAGGCAACACAATTGATGTTTTCATTAATAGGTGGTGGATTTTTATCTTACTTTGCTATTTATACAGGTATTAACTCAGCAAAACAATTTGGAGCAACAGAAGCTCTAGGTGGGATGATAGGTGCCGTATCTATAAGTGGTAATATTGTTCAACTATCAACTATGATGGGATTATACGATGAAGCTATTCCTCTAAATTCTATTTTAACAACAGGTAAAGGTGGTATTATTGGTGTTATTATTGGAGTATTAATACTTGCTAAAATAGAAAAAGCTATAAGCAAAAGAGTTCCTGATGTACTTGATTTAATTTTAACTCCTTTATTATCTTTAATTATAACAAGTATAATTTTTGTGTTTGTAATAATGCCTTTGGCTGGATTTGCTTCTGATATATTAGTATCAGCATTAAGTTTAATTATTAATTCTAATAATTTATTTGTTAGTGTGATAAGTGGATTTGTATTAGCAGCATTATTTCTTCCAATGGTATTACTTGGATTACATCATGGGTTAATTCCAATATATGCGATTCAATTAGAAGCAATGGGTGGAGTTTCATTATTTCCAGTCCTTGCAATGGCAGGAGCTGGACAAGTTGGTGCAGCAATAGCTATTTATTTCATAGCTAAACGTGTAAAAAATACACGCTTACAAAAAGTTATAACAGGTGCACTTCCAGCGGGATTTTTAGGAGTTGGAGAACCATTAATTTATGGAGTTACACTTCCTATGTTTAAACCATTTATTACAGCAGGACTTGGAGCTGGATTCGGTGGAGCATATGTAATGTTGACAAATGTACTAGCTAATTCCTGGGGACCATCTGGATTAGTAGCAATACCTATAATGAAACCAGATTCTATGATTAACTATTTTGTAGGTTTAATTATTTCTTATATAGCAGGATTTATTATTACTTACTTTGTAATAAATGATTCGGAAGTGAAAGAAATTTAAGTATAATATTAAATAAAGAATACTGAGAAATATTAAATAGTAGCCTGTTTTCCATAGATTATAAAATATAACTTGATAGATATAGTAAGATGATAATTTATCCTAAAAATATCTGAAGCATGCAAAATATAATAATTTGCATGCTTTTATTATTTTAAGTAAAAAAGAAAGTATTTAAAGTGTTAATTAAGACATTGATTAAAAATATCGATTATATATTACCAATATAATATATTTTTTGAGTTTTTATTGAAATTTTCTAATATGTTTTATATAATTATGTTCAAATATGTATATTAGTTTATACAAAGGAGTTTTAATGATGAAAGAAAATACAAGCTTATCAAATATAATAAAATTTAATATATTTTTCTTTAGCTTTATTATTTAGTTTGTATTTATTGATTAAAATATAATCATAGATACAAACGCTTAATTGTTTGTATCTATGAGGCTAGAGTTAATTTGTTATGTAAAGCCACATAGATAAACACTATTTGGTTTTTGAAATCCGAGGCTTTAAGTCACATAGTAAAAATTCTATGTGACTTTTATTGATTAAAACATGAAAGAGGTAAAGATATGAAAAGAAATAAGAATAAAGATGTAATGATTATCGCTTTTGCAGCATTCTCAATGTTTTTTGGAGCAGGTAATTTAATTTTCCCTCCTTATATAGGAATGACTTCTGGTAGTGATTGGATCATAAGCTTTTTAGGATTTATATTTTCAGATGTTGGAATTATACTTATATCAATAGCGGCAGTATTAAGGTTGGGTTCTTTTGAGGCAATCCTTGGAAGAGCAGGTAAAAGGTTTGGATTAACATTAGAAATTATAATAATGCTTTGTCTTGGTCCTATATTAGTTGTTCCAAGAACTGCGGCTACAACCTTTGAAATGAGTATACTGCCACTATTTAATTCCTTTAATCCAATTTTATTTTCAATAATATTCTTTTTGGTAGTATTTATCTTAACTATTCGCCCAAGTAAAGTTATGGAAATACTAGGTGAGTTTTTAACTCCTATATTACTAATTGCTTTAGCTATATTAATAATAAAAGGAATAGTATCTCCTATTGGAGATTTAAATAATAATATACAGTCAACAGAATTATTTATGACGGGGCTTACCCAAGGTTATCAAACTATGGATGCTCTTGCGACAGGTGGAATTACAGCACTTATAATTTCTTCCTTTTTAGCTAAAGGATATAGTAGAAAGGAAACCACAGCTTTGACTATAAAGTCATCTATTATTGCTGGTATA
>JARIDB010000102.1 GCA_029257045.1 Clostridium sp. | reverse complement strand
AAAAGTATTTGAAGTTAAAATATGTAGTTAAAAAAGGAAACTCGTTAAATAGTTGTACTTCCTGTGGTGGGGTATCCAGAGATATAATTAAGAGATTTTTAACAGCAGACACAGCTGCTACTAATGTAATAGCTAGAAGTTTATACGAAATGATACCTGGAAATATAAAATTAAACTTACCTGAGTCACAGACGGATACAGATGATGAGGATGATTGGTTTGAGGAAGATAATTGGTTTGAAGGGGATTCAACTAATGATGAAAAGTCTAATAATATAAAAGAAATATCTAATCCAAGAAAACTTCTTATATTCTCAGATAATAGACAAGAGGCAGCGTTCTTCGCTTCATATATGAACGATAAATATAATCAAATATTATGGAGAAAAATTATTCTAAAGGCATTATATGAACAAAAAAATAGTGGTGATGAAATTTTGAATCCAGATGAAATTATTAGAAGAATGGTTAGGATAGCTGGAGAAAATAATGTTTTTGAAGAGAATGCTGATAAGTCAGAAAAGAATAAAATTGCTAGTACCTATTTGATTAAAGAAATAATTTCTATAGAAAGAAATACAGGATTAGAAGGTCTTGGAATAATAAGTATAAATTACGATATTCCAAAGCTAAATAAAGGCTTTGATAAACTAAACTTATCAACAGAAGAATTTAATGCTCTTATTAATATAATTATTGATAGTTATAGATATCAAAGTGCCCTTTCATTTCCTAGTAATATAATTCAAACAGATGAAGCATTTGAACCTCGTAATAGAGAGGTTTACTTTAGATTAGAAGATGGAGATATTGCAAAAGATAAAACTGTATTAAGCCAATTACCAAAGGAAAAATCAGAAAATAGACGAAGTAATTTTATAAAACGTATATTAATAAAAAATGGAGTTTCTAAGGATGAAGCTAAGATAAAAGCAAAAAATATATTAAAAGAAATAACAGTAAAAATAGATGAAAGATTTATAAAGAAAGGTATTTTTCAACAGTTTGAAGTTAAACCTTTTGGTATAGTAAAAAGAGTAGATTATAAAAAGATTTGTTTATCTTTAGGTAATAACTCAAAATCCCTATATATTTGTAACAGATGTGGTAAGGTTACTTCAAATAATATTAAAAATCTTTGTCCGGAATTTAGATGCGAAGGTGAATTAGTAGACTTTAATAGTAATCAAACAAATAAATATAAATACTATAGAGAATTATATGATGATTTAGATTTAAAACCTATGATTGCTAAAGAACATACCGCTCAGTTAACTAGTACAACTGCTAGTAATTTACAAAAGAGATTTGAAGAGGGAAAAATAAATGTTCTTAGCTGTTCTACAACTTTTGAAATGGGAGTTGATGTTGGACAATTAGAAGCTATTTTAATGAGAAATGTTCCACCAGAAACATCAAATTATATTCAACGTGCAGGTAGAGCTGGAAGAAGAGGTTCATCTACAGCATTCGTAGTTACATTTGCAAGAAGAAGGAGTCATGATTTAAATTACTTTAAACAACCAGAAAAAATGATTTCAGGTTTAATTAAAGCTCCATATTTAGAAACAAAGAATGAACGAATTGTTAAACGTCATATGAATTCAGTTATATTTGCTTACTTTTTTAAAAAGCGACCTGAGTTATTTAGAAATACAGCTAATTTATTTTTAGAGGGTAATGAAAATTATGCTAGTAATGCTTTAAAAGAATTATTAAAAGAACATCCAAGTGAATTAATAGATGGATTAGTGAAAATAGTACCAAAAGAATTACATGATAAATTAAAATTAAATAATTGGGAGTTTGTAGAGGAACTTTGCGGAAATGAAGGGTATTTTACAAGAGTTGAAAATGAATATAGAAACAATATTACTGAATTAAATCTTTTAAGGGAAGAAAGATTTTTTAATAATCAAAAGATCGACTATATTGATAGAATAATAAATACCTATAAAGATAAATCAAATATTAACTATTTATCAGATAGGAATATTTTACCTAAGTACGGATTTCCAGTAGATGTTGTTTCTTTAGATATATTAAATAATGATATGTGCGCAAAGGAAATAGATATTAGTAGAGATTTAAAGATGGCAATTTCAGAGTTTGCACCTGGATGTTCTGTTGTAGCTAACGGTAAAGTATGGACTTCTTATTCTATTAATCAAGAAAGCAAAAAAGGTTGGCCAACTTTTGATTATGCAATATGCGATAAATGTAAAAAAATTCACACTAATTTAAGTGATATTTCGTCAAAGCGTGATGAAAG
>JARIDB010000101.1 GCA_029257045.1 Clostridium sp. | reverse complement strand
TGCCATTCCAAATAAAGCTGCTCCACCTGCTGCTGCCGCTCCTGCAATAGCTGTTCCCCATTTAGCAGCTGTGCCTACACCTTTTAAGAACTTACTTCCTAGTCCTTCTGCCTTTTCATCAGTTTTAGAAATACTGTTATTTGCTTCATCATTGTTTACCAATATAGATCCCATAAGCTTAAATATCTCTATTGCCACATTATTAACCTCCTTCCTATAAGGTTAGTTCTATAATGCCTTTTACTTTATCTTCTATCTGTTCTTTTGTTAATTTTTCATCTACATTAGCATCTTTAACTCTACTTTTGTTCTTATACTCCTCAAAACTTATAAATGTTTCTTTATCCATTAATCTATAATCAACTAACCATTGTTCCCAAAGTTTATCCTCTGCCTCTTTTTCATAAGCTTTAGATATAAATTCATATCCTTCTTCAAATATAAGATTTAATATATACTCTATATTGTTATATCTTCTTAATAAAAGCTCCTCAGTTTCTATTTTATTAACTGTGAAGCTTTGGATAAAAAAAGTTTCCACTTTTCTATACTAGCAACTTGCATAGCCTTTTCAACTAAATCTAATGGGTCCATTTCTGCAACCTCTTCTGGTTTAACTTCTAAAGGTCCTGATAAAAATTCATATACTTTCTTTTCTGAACTTTCATCTGTACATTTACCTAATACAGTAAAAAAGACTTCATATCCAATTGAATTAATATCCGAAGATTTATCTACCTTGTCTGCAATTTTTTTTATTTCTCCTTTGAGATCTAGTGACATTATTAATCTAGACATAGAAAATATGTCCTTTGTTTGTAAGTTTCTCATTTAAAATACCTCCACATATTAAATTAAGAGGGGTAATCCCCTCTTAGCTTTATTCAATTATATAAGTTTGTGTTAATGTTGCACTGTCAGTTATACCTACTTTAAATGCTTTTGCTTTTAAGATTGTATTTTTATCTATTACTATTGCAGTAGAATAAGTAGTATCTGTTACCTTAGGCTCAAATCCGTTTGTAGTGTATCTTATAGTTGCTCCTTCTGTTGTTGTTGAAAGAGTTACAGATTTACTTCCTGTATAAGTTCCCCCTTTAATATTTACAGTTGGAGTTTCAACACCTTTTTTCTTTGGATAATATATTCTATATGGTGGTGAATCTAAATCATCTTCTGTGTAATGTCCATATACAGTTATTCCAAGTACTGCCT
The DNA here is from genome assembly GCA_029257045.1 of Clostridium sp. GTDB lineage: Bacteria > Bacillota > Clostridia > Clostridiales > Clostridiaceae > Clostridium. Next base: position 702 of record JARIDB010000101.1, on the reverse strand, counting down.
CTTTTTTATCTTCTGTTTTTATATTTAATCCATCTGTGCTAAGAGCATTGAATATCTGTATTATTACTGGAATATTTGATCCTGTTATAGTTCCAATGTAAGTCAAATTATCAAGATAATCTTCATCTTTTATTTCACTTCTACCTGTTATAATGTCATATTCCCCATTTGTTGTAGTATCTATATCAGCTGCACCTAATGCAAGTTTAATTGTTTCTTTAGTTGTTTCTAGTAAACTCATAGATTGACTAACTTCCCAGCTATCAATTAGTTCTAGACCTTTCGCTTTACCTGCTACTCCATCAACTTCTATTTGCCTTATTGATGCTACAGCTTTAAATTCTCCTCCCCCTTGTGTTGCTCCTATTAACTTTCCTGCTAGCTTAGCACTATCATAAGTATCTACACCTACAATAAAATTTTTAAAAAATGCTCCTGCTCCAGTTAATAGATTTTCTTTTGTTTGCTTTGTAAATCCACTTTTTACTTTTCCCATAGTATTACCCCTTTCCGTAATATCTTATTTCAAAGCTTTCATTTATTCTTTGAATTTTCTTATCTTCATCATCAACCCATTTTCTATCCTCATTGTAATATAAGGTGATTGAATGATTTTCATTTGTTAGAGTATATTTATCTAATACCTCTTCAGCTTTATCTACCAAACCTTCAATAGTTCTAGTACTATCAGCCATGTTTCTG
>JARIDB010000086.1 GCA_029257045.1 Clostridium sp. | reverse complement strand
CTATTATTATTTTTTGTCAGCTTCTTTTCTAATATTCTCTAATTCATGCTGAATATATGGCAATTCCAATAACATCCTTTTGACTTCTTCAACATTTACTCTATTTGTATTATCAGAGTTGTATTCTTCTTGATTTCTAATTTCGTTATTACCTTCTGTAAAATATTTTGCATAATTTAAATCCCTATTATCAGAAGGTATTCTAAAATAATTTCCACAATCTATAACTTTAACGTATTCCTCTTTAGTCAATAAAGTTTCATAAGACTTTTCCCCATGTCTAGGTCCTATTATTTTAGTTCCTACATTAGATTTAAATACCTCCTTAACAGCAGTAGCTAATTCTAAAATTGTACTCGCTGGTGCCTTTTGGACGAATACATCTCCTTGTTCACCATGCTGGAATGCATAAAGAACTAAATCAACTGATTCTTCTAAGGACATTAAATATCTTGTCATATTAGGATCAGTTATTGTTAAATCTTTACCTTCTTTTATTTGATTAACAAATAACGGAATTACAGAACCTCTTGATGCCATTACATTCCCGTATCTAGTTGCACAAAAAACAGTTTCACCTTCACTTGCTGCTCTTGCTCTTGAGATCATAACCTTTTCTGCTAAAGCTTTTGATATTCCCATAGCATTTACTGGATAAACAGCTTTATCAGTACTTAGCAAAATTACCCTTTCAACTTTATTATGTAATGCTGCTTTAAAAACATTATCGGAACCCTCTACGTTAGTTTTTATCGCTTCCATAGGATAAAATTCACATGAAGGCACTTGCTTTAAGGCAGCTGCATGAAACACATAGTTTACACCTTTCATAGCATAATCTATACTTTCATAATCTCTTACATCTCCTATATAATATTTAACTTTATCACTTTTTATATAAGTTCTCATATCATCTTGTTTTTTTTCATCTCTTGAAAATATTCTTATTTCCTTTATACCTGAATCAATAAATCTATCTAATACTGCATGACCAAATGAACCTGTTCCTCCAGTTATTAATAAAATTTTATCCTTAAACATTATTATTCCTCCATATTTAAAAATTTAATAGGCTTTGCAGGAACTCCAACTGCTGTACAATACTCTGGAATATCTTTTATTACTACTGATCCTGCTCCCAATATAGTTTCTTTCCCAATATTCATTCCTTGAATTATAGAACTCCTAGTTCCAATTTCAACCTTTTCTCCAATATTACAATTTCCTGAAACGCTTACCCCGGGATAGATAGTTATGTAATTTTGGAGTATAGAATCATGGCCTATAGTACATGCTGAAGTTACTATAACATATTTTCCTGTCTTAACATTAACAGTTATTATATTTCCTGCACATATTATATTACCAGCTCCAATATTACTACAACTTCCTATTTCTGCATTAGGATGAATTAAAGTTGCAGGTTTAAGCCCAATAGATTCACATTTTTTTGCTAACTTCGCCTTATTTTTAGAGTTAGCCACAGCACACGCAAAATATAAATCCTCTTTATTTTGTATATAAGTTAAATCCCCTAATACTTCATATCCGTTTAATAAAATATCCTTTTTGCTTAAATCATCATCTATAAAGCCTATAATATTCCATTGCAGGTCTTTTCTATTTATTTCTTCTATAAGCCAAGCTACTTCTCTTCCAAATCCTCCTGCTCCTACTATTACAATGTCTTTTAAGGAAGAATTTTTCCCAACAAACTTTTCCATAGTGGCGCCCCCTTCTTGATCAATACCTTCTCTTTTGAAAACTTTTAAAATTGTTATAAAAAATATTTTTATATCTATCCATAAAGACCAGTTTTCAACATACCATACATCAAGTTTAAATCTTTCATCCCAAGTCAATAAATTCCTACCATTTACTTGTGCCAATCCACTAAGACCTGGTAAAACATTGTGCCTCTTTATCTGTTCCTTGTCATATAAAGGAACATATTCTACTAAAAGTGGTCTTGGTCCGATTATGCTCATATCGCCTTTAAGTATATTTATAAGCTCTGGTAATTCATCCAAACTTAAACTTCTTAATAACTTTCCAAACCTAGTCAATCTATCCTTATCAGGTAAATAGTTACCACAATTATCTTTCGCTTCTTTCATACTTCTAAATTTTATAATCTTGAAGGTTTTATTATCTTTTCCAACTCTTTCTTGAACAAAAAAAACTGGTGATCCTAATTTAAAATAAATTAATACAATAAGAATTAATATTATTGGTGATAATATTATTAATGATATTAGAGATATAGATATATCCATTAACCTTTTAATTTTCTTCATTTTTACCTCAATATACTTTATTTATTTATTATAACCATATAATTATATGAATAATTCTTTTATTATACAAATAACTCTACTTATATCTTCTTCTGTCATTTTAGTGTCTGATGGCAAGCATATTCCCCTATTAAATATATCTTCTGCTACGCTTCCATTTCCCTCCAAATGAGAATAAAACTTATAATCACTATAATATGGTTGAAGATGCATAGGTTTCCATATGTTTCTTGATTCTATATTATCTTTTTCAAGTGCTAATATCATATCTAAAGGTGTAACATTAGAGCCTTCTTTAATAGTCATTGTAGTAAGCCAATAATTAGACTCTCCGTAACTACATATTGGCATCATTTCTATATCCTTTATATCTTTAAAAGCACTTTTATAAGTTTCGAAAATTTCTTTTTTCTTATTAACTCTGTCATTCAGAACTTCCAACTGCCCTCTACCAATCCCTGCCACTATATTACTCATTCTATAGTTATAACCTAACTCTGTATGATGATAATATCTCCTATTATCTCTTGATTGAGTTGACCAAAATCTTGCTTTTTTTATTGATTCTTCATCATTTGAGATAAGCATTCCTCCACCTGAAGTAGTTATAATCTTATTACCATTAAATGAATATATACCAAACTTACCAAAGGTTCCACTATATTTTCCTTTATATTTAGCGCCTAATGATTCTGCAGCATCTTCTATTATTGGTACATTATATTTATTGCAAATTTCTAATATCTCATCCATATCAGCACTTTGCCCATATAAATTAACAACTATAATAGCTTTAGGAAAAACTCCCTCTTTTTCACAATCCCTAAAAGCTTTTATTAAAGCTTTAGGTGATATATTCCAACTTTCAGGATCCGAATCTATAAATACAGGTTTTCCACCTTCATAAATTATAGGATTACAGCTTGCTGCAAAAGTTAATGATGAACAAAAAACTTTATCCCCAGCACCTACTCCAAGTAGTTTTAAAGCTAAATGAATTGCTGCTGTTCCAGAAGATAATGCAGCTGCATCTTTTACTCCAACATATTCTGCAACTTCTTTTTCAAAATTATTTACATTAGGACCTAAAGGTGCAATCCAATTATCCCTAAAAGCTTCATCAACATATTTTCTTTCTTCTCCTCCCATATGTGGTGAGGATAAATAAATCTTCATATTACTCATAATCTTGCCTCCACTATGATTTTATATTAATCTGTGCTGGTTGTCGCTACTTCATCTAATCTATTATAAGTAGGTACAATTTTTTTCAATTCACACCTTACTTTCTCCTTATCTTCCATATTAGCAGTATCAACCAATACTTTTATTTTTTCTTTTAGAATATTATATTCTATACTTCTAGGCATCTCAATAAATATTTTTTCATGTTTAGTTTTACTTAATTTATTTTCTGACATTAGTAGTTCCTCATATAATTTTTCACCTGGTCTCAAGCCAACAATTTCTATTTTTATATCTTTATCTGGAACGAGATCTGATAACTTTATTAAATCTACTGCTAAATCATATATTTTCACTGGTTTTCCCATATCAAGCACAAAGATTTCCCCTCCTTTGGCAAAGGCTCCTGCTTGTAGTACTAATTGTGCTGCCTCAGGTATAAGCATAAAATATCTTGTAATATCTTTATGGGTAAGCGTTATAGGGCCTCCTTCTTCTATTTGTTTTTTAAACAAAGGAATTACAGACCCATTACTTCCAAGAACATTCCCAAATCTCACTGCTACAAATTCAGTTTTACTTTTTTCATTTATTGATTGAACAATAATTTCACATAATCTTTTAGTTGCTCCCATTACATTTGTAGGATTGACAGCTTTATCAGTAGAAATCAGCACAAACTTTTCAGCATAATATTTGCTAGCCATTTCTGCTACATTTATTGTTCCAGCTACATTGTTTTTAATAGCTTCAGCTGGATTAAACTCCATCAACGGTACATGTTTATGAGCTGCTGCATGAAAGACAACATTTGGTCTATATTCTTTAAATATCTCTTCAATTTTTTTTCTATCTCTTACTGATGCAATTACTATATCTTTGTTTAACTTTGGAACTTTTCTCTGTAACTCTATTTGCAGATCATATGCATTATTTTCATAAATGTCTAATATTATAAGCTTCTTAGGCTTAAATCTAGCAATTTGCCTACATAATTCTGACCCTATTGATCCACCACCGCCAGT
>JARIDB010000075.1 GCA_029257045.1 Clostridium sp. | reverse complement strand
TTATTATTTACCTTTGGATTCCAAACGATTTACCTAGTATTTATGCTATCTACGGGACAAAGGCGGGCAGGATTATTTTTAAGCCTTGGAAGGCAGGGTATTTTTTTCATACCAATACTTTTAATTTTTAGTAAAACATTTGGAATGTATGGTATATTTTTTAGTCAAGCAGGTGCAGACCTAATAACTACAATTGCAACTTACTTGGTTCTTAAAATGAGCTTACCGAGTATAAAAAGTAGACTAAATTAAGAACAATCTTATAGTGAAATCAGACTGCAAAAGAAAAGCTAGCATTTGAATTTAATTTAAATAAGTTATATGATTGACTTATGGATAATAAAATAAAAATAAGCAAAAATATATTAAAGATTGTAGATTCATTTGTTGAAAAAAACAGTAAGTAAGATTACTATGGGACGGATACAAAGCTACATTTTTCAGAAATTCATATGATTAAATTTATTAAAGAAAATGAAGGGCTTCACATTACTAAAATAGCAGATAAGATGGGAATAACCAAAGGCGCTGTATCTCAAACTATAGGAAGACTTGATAAAAAGGGATTTTTAATAAAGGAGAAGAGCTGGGAAAACTATTCAAAACTGATAATAAAGTTAACTGATAAAGGAGAAGTAGCATATATTAATCACGAAAAAGTTAAGGAGGATTTTTTTATATTAATATCAAATCTACTTGAAGATGAAAAATATGAAAATATAGAGTTTCTAAGTAGTTTCTTAGAAAGGCTAAATATTAGAATACAACCTTAATAATTAAAAGTAAAAAAAGCCAAGAATTAAAATTCTTAGCTTTTTTTAGTTATTATTGAATTGAAGCTACAGCATCATATGCTTCATGAACAGCATCTAAAACTTTTCTTGCAGAAATACTATCACCTATGTTTACTATATGAATTAAATCTTTTAATTCATTATAAAGATCAGTGTTTGGTTTAAAGCCCATAGCAAGAACTACATTATCACAATTTAGAGTTTCTATGTTTCCGTTAGAATCTAAAGTTATTGAATTATCTTCTATGCTAGAGAGTTTAGTTGAAGTTTTTATTGTTATGTTTGGATGATTTAATAATTTTGTTAACATCATGGAATTTTGAATAAATACTGGTTCAGGTAATATCTTATTAGCCATTTCAATTAAAGTTACCTTTTTTCCATTATGGGCAAGTACTATAGCAGTTTCAGCACCAACAAGACCAGCTCCAATAATAGAAACTTCATTTCCTATATAAGAATTACCTTGAAGAACATCAGTTGCTGAACAAACATGAGGTTTTTCTATTCCAGGTATAGATCTTGGTTTTAATGGAGTAGCACCAGTAGCATTAATAACAAAATCGGCTTTAAAGTTTAAAACAGATTCTTTAGTTGCCTCTTTGCAGAATTTTATAGGGATATTAAGATTTTTAATTTCTGTATAGAAGAAATCTAAGATCTTATTTCCATCTCGTTTAAATGATGGAAGACAAGCATTATAGAAATTACCACCTAACTTATCTTCTTTCTCCCAAATTTCTACTTCGTGCCCTGCCTTTTTAGCTACTATAGCAGATTCGCAACCTCCAGGACCAGCACCAATTACAAGTACCTTTTTAGGAGAAGTTGTTTTATTTATAGATTTAACACTTTCAAAACCAGCTTCAGGATTAACTGCGCATTTTATATGTTTTCCTTCACAAACACTTTTAATACAACCTTCATTGCAGTAAATACAATAACGAATTTCATCTGTTTTATTTTCTTTCAATTTATTTACAAAACTTGGATCAGCTAGGAATTGTCTTCCTACAGCTAGGATATCAGCTGAATTCTGATTTAAACAAGACTCTGCTTTACTAATATCTCCTAGTCTACCATTAGTTATTATAGGTAGAGAAGTTACAGATTTAATTGTTTTTGAAGCAAGAAGTTGAGGAACGGCTTCTTGTTGATATATTGGAGGCATCGCCATATACCAGTTATCATGACAACCGGAATCTATATGAAGAGCATGAACTCCTTTTGTTTCTAACATTTTAGCGATTTCAATTCCTTCATCCATAGTTCTATAACCAAATTCAGAAGGTAGAAAGTGACAAGGAGTATATTTAACTATTAGTGGAAATTGAGATCCACATTCTAATTTTATTCTATCTATTATTTCATTTAGAAAACGCATTCTATTTTCAAAAGTTCCACCATATTCATCAGTTCTAATATTCCATTTTGAAGTCATAAACTTATCTGTTAAATAACCACCATAGGCATGTATTTCTATAGCATCAGCTCCAGCCTTTTTAGCTAAGGTAGCTGTCTTAGCAACTTTATCTTGAATAAATAAAATTTCTTCTTTAGATAATTCATCAAAAGTTATGCTAGCACCAGGATATAAAGGAACTGCAGAAGCTGAAGATGGCTTTAGTCTATTAGGTGATTTGCCTCCAAGGCCAACCCCAGGCATAATTTGGATACAAACTTTACAGTCATATTTATGAGATTCGTCAACCAATGATTTGAATCCACTAAAGCTTTCTTCTGTTAAAGTAGAAGAAGGTCCATGTCCATCAATAGCTTCTGTAGCAAGAACATTTGTCATTATCATAGAAGCTCCACCTTTAGCCCTCTCAAGATAGTAAGCAATAGTTCTTTCATCAAAGTTACCAAGTTCAGGTCCCATAGGTGCCATAATAAAACGATTTTTAAGACTAATATTACCAATAGAAATTGGATTTAAAGTTTTCATAGATTTTACCTCCTACAAATTAATTATCTACATTTTACCATTGAGTTCTACTCTGCGCAACAGAAAATGATATTAATTTAACGAATATTTTCATATAATGAATAAATATAGGGGTTAAAGGGTAATATAAAAAATAAAACACTTTGTAAAATTAATCTGTTCTATTAGATAGAACTTTAAATAATATACAGAATTGTATATTATTTTAAATATAATTGAAAAAAGTTTAACATTGTTAGATAATAATAATAAATAAAAAATTAATAATAAGATATTATTATTAAATAGAAGGAGAAGTAATGTCATCAATTAAATGTTTAGAAAGAGCCTTAGATATATTAGAATTAATGTATGAGAATTCTGGAAAAATGTCTTTAACAGAAATATCTAAAGAATTAAATTTATATAAAAGTACAGTTCATAGAACACTAATAACTTTATTAGAGAAAGACTTTATTCAAAAAGATGAATATACAGGTTACTATACTTTAGGATCAAGAGTTTTTATGTTAGGAATGGTAGCGGCTAAAAGTGTTCCTATAGGGAAAATTGCACGACCTCATTTAGCATTTTTATCAGAAAAATATGAAGAAAGAATAGATTTAAGTGTGTTAGATAGTGGAATAACTTCCTCATCCTCAGGAAAAGAATTTGTAGTAGTATTTGAGCAATATATAAATGAAACTTACTCAAAAACTTTAGTAACTTCTAATCAATGTGAAAGTAGTGAAGAGTTTCTTCCAGCAGTTTATATGATATTTGTTTCTTATTCTAAAGATTTAAAGAAGGAAGATATGATAAAACATCTAGATAAAATAAATTGTAGAAGCCTTAGAAAGAAATGGAGTTATGAAGAATTGGTAAAAGAGTGTGAAATTATAAAAGAAAGAGGATATTCTTATTTAAATTCTGATGTAAAACATAATTATATGTGTATTGCCGCGCCTATTTTTGATGAAAATAATAATTTGATTGCAGTTATTAGTGTAAGGGGTACAAGATGTAAATTCCTAAAAGGGTCAATTGAAGAAGTTATAAAGGATGTTACTAATACAGCTAATGTAATATCAAATCAATGTAATAAGTTATTATAATTTATTTAAAAGAGTAATATTAAAATTTATAAAAGCCAATAATAATTAAATCAATTGAATATGGATTACAGATTCAATAATTAGCAATTTCAATTGGTAACAATTAATAAAATTATTATATGTTTTTTTTATAACTAACAAATAATAAATAAAGATACTTAGCTAACTATTGATTTATTAAAAAAAGTATGTTATTATATTAACATAATCAAATGTGGTATTAGTTCTATACCAAAAGAAGGAGATGTCGTTATGTTAACAACTTTTAAAGCTACTGCTAAAAAATTACCAGAAGGCTTACAAGTAGAAACAAATTCTAGAGGGTTTAAAATTATTATGGATGAACCAGAAGATCTTGGTGGTACCAATGCGGCTATGAATCCAGTTGAGGCTCTTTTATGTGCACTTGGTGCATGTCAGACTATTGTAGCAAGTGCTTTTGCTTCTGCTCATGAATTTGAATTTGAAGAGTTTCATGTTGAACTAGAAGGTGATTTAGATCCAGATGGATTTATGGGCCTTGCAGATGTAAGAAGTGGATTTCAAGAAATTCGTTTTGTAATGCACTTTAAGACAAATGAGCCAAAAGAAAAAGTAGAAGCATTTGCAAAGTTTATTGAAAATACATGTCCTGTAGGTGATTGCTTATCTAATGGAGTGAAATTAGTATTAGCAGGTGTTGCAATAGATTAATTAATATAAATAACAAAAAGAGCCTTTTTCTATAAAATGGGCTCTTTTTCTACAGAATAAGGAGAATGAATAATGATAATTAAAATGATGGCTATCCCTGGTGGCAAAATGGGTACTGTTGGTAAAATCCAAGTTAAAGTTGGAGATAAGATAAATGCTGGTGATATAGTTGCACAGGTTGAGACAGGAAAAGGCAATCGTGCAATAAAGTCTACATCTGAGGGGGTTATTTCAAAAGTATTATGCGAAGAAGGTTCTCAGATTGCTTCCAATGCAGCTATGTTCGAGATAGATGAGATAACTGTTACAAAGGAATTAAGAGAAATTGAAAATAAAGGCCAAAATCAGAAAGATTCAAAAGAAATTACTACCGATTTACTTGTGATTGGTGCAGGACCTGGTGGATATGTTGCAGCCATTTATGCTGCAAAGAATGGTTTAAAGGTAACTATAGTAGAAAAATCGGAATTAGGTGGTACTTGTCTTAATGTCGGATGTATTCCTACAAAAGCACTTGTTAAATCTTCAGAAATATGTCATGACGTACACAACGCAGCACTTTTTGGTGTCCAGATTGATAGTAATGTTTCAGTAGATATGAAACAAGTCATAAAGCGTAAAGATGAGATAAAGGATAGGTTAATTTCTGGGGTTGATTTTCTAATGAAGAAAAATGAGATTAATGTAATCAACGGTAATGCATCTTTTATTAATAGCTGTACAGTATCGGTTGAAGGAAAAGAAAATTATATAGTAAAAGCAAAAGATGTTATTATAGCAACTGGTTCAAAAATATCAAATATTGCTATTCCTGGTATTGATTTACCCTTTGTATTAAACAGCACAACGGCATTAGCTTGTACCGACTTGCCAAAATCCGTTGCGATTATCGGTGGTGGAGTAATTGGTATGGAATTTGCCTTTATTTATAAGAATTTTGGTGTTGATGTACATGTGATAGAATTCATGGATCGTTTATTAACTATGGTAGATAGTGATATTTCTAAGGAAATACAAGATATCGCTAAAGAAGATAACATAAAGGTTCATACAAATTCAAAGGTTATTAAAATTCAAAGTTCAGTAGACGGCAAAGCAGTGATTAGCTATCAGGATAAAGACGGAGAGCACTTACTTGTAAGCGATAAGGTATTAGTAGCAATCGGTAGAGAGCCAAATTTAGAAGGACTTGAAATTGAAAAAAGTGGAGTTTTATTAAATGATAAAGGAAGAGGGATTAAGGTAGACGAGACAATGAGTACTAATATCAAGCATATTTATGCAATTGGTGATGTTACAAATATCATTCAGTTAGCTCATGTTGCTTCTCATCAGGGAATTGTTGCTGTAGATAATATATTAAATAAGAATAAAAAGATGGATTATTCAGCTGTTCCAAATGTGATATTTACTTCTCCAGAAATAGCAAGTGTTGGTATAAATGAAGATGAAGCGAAGGCAAAAGGAATGAATGTTACAGTTAGTAAGTTCTCATTTTCTGGTAATGGAAAGGCCTTAACTATGAATGAACCAAGAGGCTTTATTAAGCTAGTTAAGAATAATGAAACAGGAAAAATTATTGGTGGTTCGCTTATAGGTCCTGATAGCTCCTCTTTAATTAGTGCATTGACGTTAGCAATAATGAATGGATTTAGTGAAAAGGAAATAACTGAAACAATTTTTCCACATCCAACTACAGGTGAAGTAATTCATGAAGCAGCGATGGGTTTTGGAATTGGTGCTTTGCATAAGTAATGGATAAGATAATAATATCTAAAGAGTTTGATCCTTATTTTAACATAGCAGCGGAGAATCAGATTTTTTTAAATTCAGATGAAGATATACATTTATTTTTATGGCAGAACAACGCTTCAGTTATAGTTGGTAGAAATCAAAATCTATATGCTGAATGTGACCTTGAATACTTGGAGGAACATAATATAAATGCTGTACGTAGGTTTTCTGGTGGTGGTGCTGTATACCATGATAAGGGAAATGTTAATTTTACATTCATAACCAAAGAAAAGGTGGCTAATGAAGTAAAGTTTTTAGAAATAATAAAGGCTGCAATATCGAAACTTGGTATTGAATGTGAGTTTAGCGGTAGAAATGATTTGTTATACAAGAAGCAGAAGTTTTCTGGTCACGCTTATTATACAGACAACGATAATTATATGTACCATGGAACGATTCTAGTTTGTGTTAATTTGAAACAATTAGAAAAGGCACTTACACCATCAAAGTTAAAATTACAGTCAAAGGGCATATCTTCTGTAAAAAGTAGAGTTATAAATTTATCGTTGATTAATAGTGAAATTACTATAGAAAAGGTAAAACAAGCATTTATAGACACATTTGGGTGTAAGAATATTGAATATATAGATAAAAGTAATTTCAAGGCACCATTAGAGAAGAAACTTTCGTCATATGAATGGCTATATAAACAATCTCCAAAGTTTGATTTGGAGTTAGAGAAAAAGTTTACCTTTGGGAATGTGTCGGTGTATATTACTTCTTCAGATGGTTTGATTCAAAGTGTAAAAATAAATACTGATAGTTTGAACCTATATGATTTCAAGCTGTGTGAAAATGAGTTAATAGGTAAGAGGTTTAGTGAACGAGCCGTATGGGAATATATTGAACAATATGCTCTAAATGGTATTTAAATTAGTTAAATAGTAGTATTAATTTCTATATTTTAGTTAAATATATAGAAAAATATAAGATATGTGGTATTATATAAGAGAAATGAAAATAAGTGGTGAATTATTATGTTTAATTTAGATGACTGTATCGCTTGTATTACAAGTAAAAGTGCAAAATTATTAGCAGATTCTCTTGAGAAAAGGCTCAACTATTATAATATCACAAGAACTCAGTGGATTGCATTGTATTATGTTAGTATTAATGAAATGATCACGCAAAAGAAATTATCTGATAAAATGTCTATAAAAGAGCCAACGGTTGTACGTTTGATTGATAAAATGGAGTCTCTTGATTGGATAACTAGAATTAGTAATGAGAATGATAAACGAGTTAAGTGCTTAGAACTGACCGAAAAGGGAAACAAAATTGAAACAGAGATGTTGGATATTGTTGAGAATTTCAAAAATGATGTAATTAAAGATATCTCTCTAGAAGAGCTTGATAATTATAAATCTGTGCTAAATAAAATGCTCAAGAACATAAAAAACTGATAAGAAAATATAATTGTAATCTAAGAATGCATAAATGGGTTAAAGAACCTATTTATGCATTTTTGAATTTAATGAAAATTAAAAAGAGGATATATACAGATAATAAAAGAATATATGATGTTTCTAGGATTCATCATACACTGAGTAGTGAAGGCTGGCATAACAGAAAAGGTATTGTTGGAAAATATTATATGGATTCAACCATTTTAATTTATCTATAAGGTTTTCTTATAGATATCATAAAGAATATATATTGTACAAGTTAAGAAGGAATTGTTAAAATTGTGAATGTAAAGGAGAGGTTTATATGAAAGAAAATAAGCTATGGAAACTTTTTACTTCAACTTTCATGCTGAGTGCATTCACATTTGGTGGTGGTTTTGTAATTGTTTCTTTATACAAAAAGAAATTTGTTGAAGAGTTAAAATGGTTAGAAGAAGATGAAATGCTTGATATTTCTGCTATTGCACAATCTAGCCCAGGTCCTATTCCGGTTAATGCAAGTGTAATTTTAGGATATAAGATTCATGGTATTTTAGGAAGCATAGTTGCTATATTAGGTACTATCATTCCACCTTTTATTATTATTTCATTAATTTCAATATTTTATAAGGAATTTAGGAGTAATCAGGTAATTGCGGTTGCACTACAAGTAATGAGAGCTGGAGTAGCTGCTGTAATTTTAGATGTAGTTGTTAATTTAGGAAAAAATATAATTAAAATAAAAAATAATCTTTACACTATTGTCATGGTAGTTGCTTTTATAGCCACATACTTCTTTAAAATTGGTGCCATGTACATTATATTTTCTTCTCTAGTAATTGGACTAACTACTGTATTATTGGATTATAGGAAGGAGAAAAGCAATGGGACTTCTACTAACTCTATTCATTAGTTTTATACAAGTTGGATTATTCAGTGTTGGGGGAGGATATGCAGCAATTCCTCTTATTCAAGAACAAGTAGTTAATGTACATAAGTTACTAACTATGGCTGAATTTACAGATTTAATTACAATTGCTGAAATGACTCCAGGACCAATTTCAATAAATTCTGCTACCTTTGTTGGACAAAGGGTATATGGTACTTTAGGAGCGATAGTATGTAGCCTTGGAGTTGTTCTTCCGTCATTTATAATTTGTTTAACCCTTGCTTACTTTTATTATAAATACAAGAATTTTTCAGGGATTCAAACTGTACTTGGAGCTTTTAGACCTGCTGTTGTAGCTTTAATTGCTAGTGCTGGTGCTTCAATTTTAGTTCTTGCATTATTTAATACTGATTTAAAAAATATAGTCCTTAGTGATTTTAGATATCTTGAGCTAGTACTATTTATAGGTGGATTTATAGTTATTAGAAAGTATAAGGTTAGTGCAGTTAGCATTATTTTAGGGACAGGTATTATAGGTACTGCCCTACAATTCATTATTAATGCAATCTAAGATTCGAGATATAATTGGATCTTTACACTGACTTTTATTATAAATATATCTTATTGAACGTGGGCAATTATAATCAGCAAAGTTTAACTTTTTTAAGCTTTGCTTTTTTATTGCATTTTCAGCTGCTATTTTAGAAATGATAGCAAAACCATATTTATTTTCGACAGCTTGTATAATGGTTTCTAAACTTGTTGCTCTAAATATTACTTGTGGATGAATATTTTTTTCATTCATATCAATTTCAAATTGATTCCTATGACGACTACCTTCTTCACGAGAAATCCAAGGTAATGACTCCAAGTCAGATAAGGTTTTAATAGGATTATTAAGAGGATAATCATAGCTAATTACAGCTATTAACTCATCTTCTAAAATTTCAGCTTGAATTATATTTTTGGAGTTAATTTTACCTTCAACAATAGCAATATCAACTATATTATTTAATAGTAGTGCTTCAACTTCTGATGTATTGTTAATTACTACTTCGAACTCTATATTTTTCATTATGGATTTCAACTTTTTAAGATATCCATTTAATAAATATTGCCCTACTGTAACGCTACTACCAATACGGATTATCCTATTTCTACTAAACATTGCTTCATTCATTTCTCTAAAGTTAGCAATTACTATTCTTGCATATTTTTCGAGTTCCATACCTTTAGGAGTTAAATAAAGTTTTTTAGAAATACGATTAAATAACTTTGTTGAATAATAATTTTCCAAGTCCTTAATCATAAGTGAAATATTAGGTTGTGTAGTGAAAAGACTATTAGCTGCAGCAGACATTGTTTTATGATCGATAACAGCTAAAAAAGCTTCTAATAATTTTAAATTCATAGTTTATATCCTCCATATAATAGATTAAGTATAATATTTAGTTTATTATAATTCAATTCAATTAGAAATGTAAAATACTTCGATTTATATAGGTACTTGATTTTTCTAGTTTACTATAATTGAAAGTAAAGAAGTTGCTTTATATTATTTGTTTTAAAATACTTGTTAAAAGTTAAACGATATTTGATAGAAAATGTTTACAAAAATAATTTATACAACTATAATATATCTTATAAAGCTTTAAGATAGGGAATATTATTAAAAGTTAAAGTGAATTAGATTGCCATAAAAAAGACAATCTTAAAACCTGGTAATTTAAGGTTTATTAATTTCGAGGTAGTATATTATTAAAAAAAGATATAAATATTTATAAGGGGTGTGTTTATATGAGATTAAAAGATAAAGTTATACTAGTAACAGCTTCTACTAGAGGGATAGGATTATCAACAGTAAAAGCTTGTGCAAGAGAAGGTGCTATTGTATATATGGCAGCTCGTAATTTAGAAAGAGCAGGAGAAATAGCTAAGGAATTAAATGATAAAGGATCAAGAGTAAAAACAGTATATAATGATGCTTACAAGAAAGATACTTATATTTCTATGATTGAAGAAGTTGTTAAAAATGAAGGGAAAATAGATGTTCTTGTAAATAACTTTGGGACATCTGATGCTAAATTGGATAAAGATATTAAAACTACTGAATATGATGAATATATAAGTACTATTGATTTAAACTTAGCAAGTGTATTTATTGCTTCCAAAAAAGCTATAGAGTATATGGCTCAAAATGGTGGTGGATCAATTATTAATATTTCTTCTGTTGGAGGGATTATACCAGATATTTCTCAAATTTCGTACGCTACTAGTAAGGCTGCAATTAACTACTTAACAAAACTTATTGCGGTACAGTGCGCTAGAGACAATATACGTTGCAATGCGGTTTTACCTGGAATGACAGCAACAGATGCTGTTAAAGATAATTTAAGTCCAGAATTTCAAGACTTTTTCTTAAAGCATACCCCTATTAAAAGAATGGGTGAACCAGAAGAAATTGCATCTACAATTGTTTATTTCGCTAGTGATGAGTCAGCTTATACTACTGGACAAATTATAGATGTTTCGGGAGGATTTGGCTTAGCTACTCCAATATATGGAGATATGATAGAGATGAAAAATAAAAGATAATAAATTAGAAACCTTTTAGTAGGTTTAATAATATTGGAAGTTGAGAAATTTATATCTCCTCAGACTAAAGTTTGAGGAGATTTTCATTTTATTATTTTAATATGAAATTTCTTGCAATTTAAAGTAATAAATATAAATTCTATGATAGACTATTTATAGATGAAAAGGAGTGTTATTAAAATGTTAAATTGCAACAAAGAACAAGAGTTTACATCTATTGAAGAGTGATTGAAGTGTATAAATGTACATTGAAGATTTTTTTAGATGTTTATAAGAAATAAAAGTAGTTAATAGTATGGTTGATAATATTAACAGTTTTAAAGATGAATAAGTACTAGAAACTAGAAACTAGAACTTAGATAGAAAGTAGGTAGGTTTAATATGAAGGATTATAAAAATGATAATTTAGGTACAGGTAAAATTAGTAAGCTTCTATTTGCGTTAGCTATTCCTGCAATTACAGCACAAATTATAAATGTTTTATATAACGTTGTTGACAGGATATACATAGGTCATATTCCAAGTGTTGGTGCAGATGCATTAACTGGCATTGGTGTTACATTTCCTCTTATTATGATTATTTCAGCTTTTGCTTCTCTTATTGGAATGGGAGGTGCGCCAAGAGCTGCAATTATGATGGGGAAAAATGAAAACGACTCTGCTGAGGAAATTTTAGGCAACAGTGTTTCTACTCTTATAATTATCTCTGTTGTATTAACAATTGCTTTCCTTATTTTTAATGATAAGTTATTATTACTATTTGGTGCTAGTGAAAACACATTGCCATATGCAAGCAGTTACATGAATATATATACCTTTGGGACTTTGTTTGTACAAATTTCTTTAGGGTTAAACATGTTTATAACAACTCAAGGATTTGCTAAAACTAGTATGATGACTGTTGTAATAGGTGCGATTATTAATATTATCCTTGATCCAATTTTTATTTTTATTTTTAAAATGGGAGTACAAGGGGCTGCTCTAGCAACTGTTATTTCGCAGGGGATTTCTGCAATATGGGTATTAAAATTCCTAGTTGGTAAAAAGACAATATTAAAGATTAAAAGGCAATACTTAGGGATAAGATTTAGTGTTATATTTCCAGTTCTAGCTCTTGGAATTTCTCCATTTATAATGCAATCAACAGAAAGTATTCTTATGATATGTTTTAATTTTTCTTTGCTTAAATATGGTGGTGATCTTGCTGTTGGTGCAATGGCAATTCTTGCAAGTGTAATGCAATTTACTTTAATGCCTGTTATTGGATTAACTCAAGGAGCTCAACCTATTATAAGCTATAATTATGGAGCGAAAAATTCGGATAGAGTAAAAAAAGCCTTTAAGTTACTTCTTTTTTCATCTATATTATATAGTTTACTTATATGGGTACTAATTATGGTTACTCCTAGTATGTTTGCATCATTATTTACTGATAACGCAGAACTTATAACAATGGCTTCATGGTCTCTTAAGGTTTACATGAGTGCTTCATTTTTAATGAGTATTCAGTTTGCTTGTCAGCAGACATTTATTGCCCTTGGAAATGCAAAGGCATCTTTATTCCTTGCTTTGTTAAGGAAGATATTTCTTCTAATTCCTATGATTTTTATATTGCCACAGTTTATCACAAATAAAGTATTTGCAATTTTTCTTGCTGAACCAGTTTCTGATACTATAGCAGTTACTGTTACAATTATACTTTTTTCTATTCAATTTAATAAAAGTCTAAAGGAAATGGAATTATAAATATAAATTATATATAAAGCATAGGTTAGAGAATTAAATTAATAACAGAGTTTAATTATTAATATTAAAAATTACAAAAACTAACCTTAGTATTCCTTTATAATTATGATATAATTATAAAATTGCATAAAATTATATTACAAAAATGGAGGTTAAGGTTTGTGGAAAAGTTTAAGAAGATAAATTATAAAGCAGCATTTCTAAACTTGATATTAATAATATTTATAATGGCCTTTGTGTCATTATTCTCAAAAGTATTTGGTATAGAGAATAATTACTTAGGTGTAGGAGTTATAACAACCATATTTATGTGTAGTATTATAGATATAGACTTAGCCATTAAGGATTCAACAATATTAATTGTAGTAGCTTTTGTAATTATGTCTCTTGCATCTTATATAGGTAGGTTAAATATTTTTTTAGGCATTTCTATTAATTTTATAACGGTATTTTCCATAGTATATATATTCTCTAAAAAGGTGGCTAATAAAACATTTGTACCTTTTATGCTAAGTTATATATTTTTAGAAGGAAACCCAATAACTATTGATAAATTACCAATTAGAATATTGGCAACATTGATAGGAGGAGCTATTAGTGCAATAGTTTATTATTTAATTCATAAGAAGCGAGAAACAGTTTCAAACATTAGTTTATATAAATATTTAAGCACAATAGGAAGAGATTCTTTGAATTTTAACTTTGCGATAAGAATGGCTATAGGAGTAGCTATAGCGATGGCTATAGGAAACTATTTTAATCTCGAAAAGTCTATGTGGATAGGACTTACAGTTATGTCATTAACA
>JARIDB010000158.1 GCA_029257045.1 Clostridium sp. | reverse complement strand
GGAAAATGAATTATAGAGATAAGATAAAAGATTACAAGAGAATAGTTGTAAAGGTTGGGACATCAACTTTAACTTATGAAAATGGGAAAATAAATTTATCAAGAATAGAAAAACTTACAAGAACTTTATCAGATATTATGAACTCAGGAAAAGAAGTTATATTAGTAACTTCAGGTGCTGTAGGAGTTGGAGTTTCAAAACTTAAGTTAAAGGAAAAACCAAAAACTATAAGGGAAAAACAAGCAGCGGCATCAGTAGGACAATGTGAGTTAATGCATATATATAGTAAGATGTTTGGAGAATATAGCCATGTAGTTGGTCAAGTGCTACTTACTAGAGATGTAATTGAAGATGATCATATAAGAGAAAATGTTTGTAACACCTTCGAAACCTTAATAGAAAATGAAATAATACCAATAGTTAATGAAAATGATACTGTAGCCATAGATGAAATAGAAAATATAGTTAGATTTGGAGATAATGATAACCTGTCAGCTATTGTTTCTAATCTAGTAAAGGCAGATCTTTTAATAATACTTTCAGATATAGATGGTTTCTATGATTCAGACCCAAGAAATAATGAAAATTCAAAGATGATAATGGAAATTACAGAAATCACAGAAGAATTAGAAGAATGTTGTGGGGGAGCTGGAAGCAATTTAGGAACTGGTGGAATGATAACAAAATTAGCAGCAGCCAGAACTGCCATTCATGCAGGGGTAGATATGGTTTTAGCCAATGGAGAAAGGCCGGAAATGATATCTGACATATTAAATGGAAAAGAAATAGGGACATTATTTATAGCAAACAAAAACTAAATAAGAAGGAGGAAAGGTTAATGAAAACTGTAAAAGAATTAGGGGAAAGAGCTAAGGAAGCTTCTTATGACCTTGGAATAGCATCTACAACTGAAAAAAATAATGCTTTGGAACTTATGGCTCAAAGTTTATTAAAATATAAACATGAAATAATTGAAGCTAATAGAGTTGATTTAAAGGTAGCAGAGGATAAGGGAACTTCAAAGCCTATGTTAGATAGACTTGCCTTAAATGAAACAAGAATAGAAGCTATGGCAAAGGGACTTACAGAGATTATAAGCTTAGATGATCCAGTTGGTGAAGTAATTGAAATGTGGAAGAGGCCAAATGGCTTAGAAATAGGAAAGAAAAGAGTAGCTATGGGGGTTGTAGGAATAATATATGAAGCAAGACCAAATGTTACATCCGATGCAGCAGCTTTATGCTTAAAAGCTGGTAATGCAGTTATATTAAAAGGTGGTAGTGATGCCATAAATTCTAATAAAGCTATAGTTAGGGCATTAACTTTAGCGGTAAAAGAATCAGGGTTACCAGAACACTCTATACAACTAATTGAAGATACATCTAGGGAAGCCACTAATGAAATGATGAAGCTTAATGAATATATTGATGTTTTAATCCCAAGAGGTGGAGCTGGACTTATTCAAGCTGTAGTTAAAAATGCTACGGTGCCTGTAATAGAAACAGGAGTTGGTAACTGTCATATTTATATAGATGAAATTTGTGATTTAGATATGGCTAAAAATATAATATTAAATGCAAAAACTTCAAGACCTGGAGTTTGTAATGCAGCAGAAAAGATATTAATAAATAAAAAGGTAGCCAAGGAATTTTTACCTATAATAATAGAAGCTTTAAAAGCAAAAGATGTAGAGATTAGAGGAGATGAGGAGTTTTCTTCTGTAGATACTTATGTAAAGAAAGCAACAGAGGAAGATTGGAGTACAGAATATCTAGATTTTGTGATTGGAGCTAAGGTTGTAGAAAGTTTGGATGAAGCAATAGACCATATAAATAGATATGGAACAGGACATTCAGAGGCAATAGTTACGGATAGTTATAAAAATTCACAAAAGTTTTTAAATAAAGTAAATGCGGCAGCTGTGTATGTAAATGCATCAACAAGATTTACTGATGGTAGCGAATTTGGCTTTGGAGCTGAAATAGGTATTAGTACGCAAAAGCTTCATGCAAGAGGACCTATGGGACTTAAGGAACTTACAACCATAAAGTATATTATTTATGGAAATGGGCAAATAAGGTAAAGCAAACTAAGGAGTAAAAATGATAGTTGATAAAAGTAGATTAGAATGTAAAATAAAGAGTTTTTATGAGTTATCTTTAGATGAACTTTATGAAATTGCAAAGGTTAGATATGAAGTCTTTGTTTGTGATCAGAAAATAACTTGTGAAAATGATTTTGATTATAAAGATAAGGAATGTTATCACCTTATCGTTTCTTATAAAGATGAGGTTGTAGGATATTCAAGGATTTTACAAGGAGGGCTATCCTATAAGGAACCATCTATTGGAAGAGTTCTTGTTTTAAAGGAATATAGAAGAAATAATATAGGACAATTAATGATGGAAAAGGCCGTTGATTTTATAATTAATGAGCTTAATGAAAGAGAAATAACTATATCAGCTCAGTTTTATGTAAAAGGTCTTTATGAAAATATAGGGTTCAAGACCATATCAGAACCTTATATAGAAGCAGAAATTGAACATGTAAAAATGAAATATAATAAATAATATTTTAAAAATTTGGAGGTCTTTTTTTATGGGTAAACCTGATAGTAGGAGCTTTGTTTTAATTACAGGAGCTACTACTGGGATTGGATTTGAATTAGCTAATTTATATGCTAATGAAGGCAGGAATCTAATTTTAGTTGCAAGAGATGCGCAGAAACTTCAAGAGGTAAAATGTGAGTTAAATATCCTTTATAGTGTAGTAATATATACGTTGGATTTAGACTTAACTGTGAATAACTCTTGTGAAGAACTATTTAACTTTGTGGATAAAAAAAATATATCTGTGGATATTTTAATTAATAATGCAGGTATGGGGTCCTTTGGGTACTTAAGCGAAATAGAATTAGAGAAAGAAATAGATTTAATAAATTTAAACATAAAGGCTTTAACAGAACTGACGAAGTTATTCTTACCTTCTATGATTGAACATGAGGAAGGTGGGATAATGAATGTATCTTCAACAGCAGCTTTTTGCCCTGGCCCTAAGATGGCTGTTTATTATGCTTCAAAAGCCTATGTATTAAGTTTAACAGAAGCTATATATGAAGAAGTAAGAGGAAAGGGTATAAAAGTAAGTTGTTTATGTCCGGGCCCAGTTCAAACAAAATTTCAAGAAAAGGCTAAAATTAAAAAGAAGGAAACCTCCAATAAGGGAATGATGTCAGCAAAAGAAGTTGCTAGAATTGGCTATAGAAGCTTTAAAAAGGGAAAGTTAATAATAATACCAGGATTTAAAAATAAGGCTATGGTTTTAATAAATAAATTTATACCAAGAAGTATATCTAGGAAGGTTATTTTAATAATGAATAAAGGATAAGGTGCTACCACAGGTAGCACCTTTAAATTAGTTTCTAAATATTACTTCTTCTCTATTAAACATAAATCTAGCAAATAGTATGGCTAGGGATATATAGAAGATATGCCATCCTAAAACCATTAGAATATGTTTAATATCATAAATACCAACTAGAAACTCTTTCATTAAACAAATAGAATTAGTAATTGGAATGTGGAAGAACTTTGGACTAATAGACTTAGCATCTGTCATATATGGTATAAAAGCTAAAATCATAACAGGCATTGTTATACCAGCTAAATATGAATTTGCTTCTTTAGTTGATCTTGCATAAATACTTATTGCAATTTGAAGAGCAGATAAGGTTACAAGAACTAATATACCTACTACTAATATTCCTAAAATTGAGTATAAATCAACCTTAAAAGAACCTCCTTCCATTACACCTTCAAACATGAACTTCTTCATAGAAAATATCATTACTACTAAATTAGTAATTAATGCTAAGAAAGAAATTGTACATAGGGAAATTATCTTACCCCATAATAAGGCTGAACGTTTAGCCGCTGTTGAAAGTAGGGGTTCAAAGGTGAATCTTTCTTTTTCACCAGCACCTAAATCAGATGCCATACCAACAGTTGAAGATACCATTAAGATTATTATTAAAGTTGGTATCATAGACATTAACATTGAAGCTGAATTAAAACCAGAACCTTCTGAACTAACACCTGATTTAACTTCAATTTCAAATGGAGTAAGAATTGAACTATCTAAACCACTTGCAGATAATCTTTCAGAAACTATTTGATTCTTATAAGTATCAAAAGTACTTTCAATAAAGCTACTAGCCATCATAGATGTATTTGATTCTTCATCCATTAATATTTCAAATTTATCAAAGGTTCCAGTAGAAACATTATTATCAAAGGTATTAGGAACCTTAATGATAAGTTGTAAATCTCCACCTTTTAAGTCTTTTTCGGGAGTAGTGGTATTAACAAAATTAATATTATCTAAGGATTTTAGTAAGGTAGCTACAGAAGAACTTTCATCACCTTCATAGGAGATGTTAATTTTCTTTTCTACATTACCTTGTAAGTCTTTGATAGACGAAGACATAAAGCTAAACATAATAGGATAAATTAGAATTGGAAGAATAAGAGTTAAAAATAAGGTTTTTTTATCTCTAGTTATATCAAGGAGTTCTTTCCTTAAAATTGTAAAAAAGTTACTCATTATTAGCACCTCCAATAAGATTTAAGAAAGTTTCTTCTAAATCCTCATTATTATACTTTTCTTTAAGAGTTGATATCTTAGTATCTTCAATTAAGTTACCTTTATTTATTATTACAACTCTATCACAAAGCCTTTCTACTTCTTTCATAGAGTGACTAGAAAATAATATTGTTTTATTTTCACTTTTGCATTTTAAAATAAATTCATGTATAGTTCTTGAAGCACTAACATCAAGACCTGTTGTTGGCTCATCGAATAGCATTACAGAAGGATTGTGGACTATGGATCTTGCAATAGAAATTTTTTGTTTCATACCTCTTGAGTATTTTCCTAAAGGCTTGTCTATATAATCTACCATATTAAATTCTTTAGCAAGATCTGTAATTCTTTTATCTGCATCAGCTTTATTAATACCATAAAGATTAGCAAAGTACTTTATATTTTCTCGGCCTGAAAGTCTATCATAAAGACCAACATCACCACCAAAAAGAATCCCAATTTCAGATCTAACCTTTTCGGGTTCTTTAGCTACATCAATATTGTTAACCATGATCTTTCCAGCGTTTATTTTGAGCATTGTAGAAATCATTCTAAGGGTTGTGGTTTTTCCTGCACCATTTTCACCTAATAATCCAACTATTTCCCCGGAATTAACTTCAAAGGATATATTGTTTACTACAGTGGTATTTTTAAAGGACTTAACTACATTAGTTAGTTTAAGCATTATTAATCCCTACTTTCATAAATAATGACAATATTATAACATAGAAATCAATTATTATTATAGAAAAAAAGTAAAAAAATTGAAGAAAATAAACTGCTAAAAAGCAAAAAAATGTGTTGACTTAAAACGTGTGTTCCTATATGATATATATAGAACTTACGTTTGGTTGGAGGGTAAATATGAAGAATGATATTTTTGTGAAATTAAATTATAAAACAATTGGTGAATTAAAGAGTTTAATAGTAGATAGAGAACATAAAGATGAGTATTATGATAAATATTTAATGTGTACTGGAAAATACGACAAAAGTGGGTGGACTTTTATATTTAAAGCAAATAGCATGGAAGAAGCAGAAGAAATAATAAATAATTCAAATAAAAGAAGTTTAAATAGAAATAAAATTAATGAAGATAAAATACTAATGGGTAGTAAGAATATTAGTGAAATTATTAAGCCTATAGATAGAATACAAATTCCAGCTTTTATATAATAAAAAAGGGAGAGTTTTAAGACTCTACCTTTAATTTAAAGATACATTTTTTTCTATTTTAATTATTACTAGGGATAGCTCATCTATTAAGCTAATAGTTGATCCTATAGTTTCTTTAAATTTACTATCAAGTATCTTAATGCTAGGTCTTAGCGGAAAGTTTCTAAAGGTTTCCTTAACTAAACCTAAATCCCCATTACTTAATCTAACAAGTGTTCCATTAGGAAAGGGAACAACAACTCTAGAAAAGGTCTTAACAACTTCAAAGTCAAAGATTGTATCTGCATGTCCCATTATATATTCTAAAGCATCACTTGCACACATTGAATCAATATAATACCTATCAGAAGTTAAGGTATCATAAACATCTGATATAGCAACTATCTTAGCTAACTTATTTATTTGATTACCTAATAGACCTTTAGGGTACCCCATTCCATCAACTCTTTCATGATGTTGAAGAATAATCATTTTACAATCATTATTTATAAAGTTATTATCCTTTAGATGATAATAACCTTTTTCACAATGGTCTTTCATTTTCTCAAATTCTTCATAAGTTAAAGGGCCATCTTTATCAATAATATCAATATCTATAAAGGACTTACCTATATCATGAAGCAAAGATCCTACACAGAGATTTAATAGATCGTATTTTGAAAGTTTTAAGCTTATACCTATAATTAAAGATAATATAGTAACATTAATTGTATGATCATAAACACTGGAATTCAGTTTCTTTATGTCAACTAAAAGGTAAAGTACTTTATCATTGGATAAAATTTCATCTAAGATCTCTTCCGCTAAAAAATATATTTGTTTTAGAAAAATATCCTCTTCATTATTTTCATCAATGGCATTAAAGGTACCTTTTATAAGGTCCAGGGATTTGCTACGAAGCTCATCTTTAATAATTAATTCAAATGAGTAATTATTCATATCATCTAATATGTATAATGAATTTAAATTTAATTCTTTAATTTTCTTTATTAAATGCTCTGTTATTAGAACTCCTGAATTTAACAGAACTCTTCCTTCAACATCATATAAAGTTTTTCCAAGGTATGAATTAGGCTTTACATTTTCTATAGTAACTAATCTCATATTCAACACCTCTCTTTTTCATATTTTCTTATATTATACCAAGTTTACCTTAATATTCATATAAGTTTTTTTATATTAATTTAAATAACAAAAGCTAAAATTATTATAAGAGTTAATTAAATATTATTAATGTATTAAATTTAAATAAAGATAAAGAATTCACCATTAACTGGTGAATCCTTTATTTAGATATCTAGCAGGTTCTTTGTATAATTATAATAAGTTTTCCTTAAATAAGTCATTTTTTCTTCAAGTTCAATCAATAAATTAGAAGATAAAGAATAGTCCTTTTTTAATAAGGAATCTTTAATTCTAGTAAATAAGCTACTCTTAGTATAAGAGTCTTTCATGATATAATGTCTTAGGCTATTTATTTCCATCCAATTTGAAACATCTAAATCTAGAGCATTATTAGAATGCAACTTTTTAAAACTTCTTATTTCATTTGCATAATTAACTATTACTCTATGACAGATATCTGTAGACCATCTTTGAGTAATTGCTAGTTTAAAGCTTTCAATAATTTTATCAGTAAATACATCATTTCTTTTTAGAACCTTAAGCTTTTCAGGATAAGAATCTAATTGAATTAAATTTTCATAAATTGTAGCGGGAGCCTTACCAAAGTACTCATTTCTTTCTTCTTCAGAAAAGAAATCAAAAACATCTTCTTCCGTTCTATAAGCTCTAGACTTTTCTAGGTAGTCAGCTTCTTCACCTGGCTTTTTTGATAATTCAGATAGAAGAGCTTCTTCAGATTTATTATTTTTTAAGGCGTATATTACACCATCTAACATAGACATATATGAAACTGATATAGCTAAATAAATGTTTGTATGAGGATTAGGGGATCTAAGTTCAAATCTTGTTGCTAAAGGGTTTCCTAGATCTCTTATTAATCCAACTAATATAGTTCTATTTCGTGAAGGATTATCAGGAGCAAGGCCTAGTGAAGTTACAATGCAAACTGGAGCTTCAAAACCTGGTTTTAATCTTTTGAAAGCGCTATTTGTTGAAGATATAAAAGGATTTATAACTTCATAGTTTTTAAGTAAGCCCATTACTGATCCATACCCAATGGGGCTAAGGAAACCTTCTTTAGTTGAATTAAATAAGTTTATTACTTTTCCATTTTTTAATTTTATATTAACGCCTAAGTGTATATGCATTCCATTTCCAGCTACACCATCTATAGGTTTAGCTTTAAAGCTAACCTCAAGGCCATGCCTTCTAAAGGTTTCTTGTATAAGAATTTTCACAAATATTTCATTATCAGCAGCTTGAATTGAATCAGAATATTTCCAATCTATTTCAAGTTGTTCCATAATGTGATTAAATTGACCATTTGGTTCAAGTTTTGATTTAACTCCACCAACCTCTTTATGGCCCATTTCTGGTTTAAAACCATAGCAATCCATTAAAATAAGAGTTTCTTCAAGGGCAGTTCTAACAGCTCCTTTAGTTCTTGTCCAGTATTGTTCTTGCATAACTTCTGAAGTTGATAATTCTTCAAGGTGAGCTACCTCATTTGGGGTCTTAACCCAAAACTCTAATTCTGAAGCTGAAGTAACATTAATACTTTCAATATCACTAAAGTTTATATCAAAGGGCTTTAATGTTTCAGGCTTATTTTTAAAGATATCTAATATTGTAGATTTAAAGGTTTTAGAGGCAGAGCTTAGTAAGTTTCTAGAACATACAGCTTTATTATTATGAATTAAGAATGACGGGATTCTTAATGTACCAATGGGCTTTTGTGTAGAATAGTCAATATAATCATAATTATAATCAACAAACCAATTTGCATTAATATCAGCAATCATATCAACCTTTGCATCATTTAATATTGCTATTCCAGGAAGTACAACTGATGATCCATCTGTTTGTATAGCTACTCCATTTAAAAAGGAATTTATATCTTCTAAAAATAGTTTTCTTGGGATTTTTTCATCTGTATCATTTCCAGATAGATCAATCCCAACTATGGAAACAAACTTAATTTCAGGATGTAATTCAAATAGTTCAGTTATGTCTTTTTTATTATGCATTATTTTTGGTATAACAAAAATTAAATCTTTCATAAGTATATTCCTTGTAAAATACAAGGAAAGTCACTTCCTTTCTTTAATAAATCGAATGATAGTGTGGTATAGACATCTAAACATTCGGAAAACTTTAATTATAAAAAAATTCTATTATATAGAATCTGTCATGTCAATAATTAAATTATTAATTATTATATTACTAAATACAAGGTTTAGGGCATAAAGAACATATATATATAATTAAATATAAAAATATAAGAGTAAAGAAGATTACAAATTGGTAGATTTATATTAAATAAAAGTATAAAATAATAATAGAATTAAAGAAAATGGAGTGAGTGAAGTTGGACAAAAGCAATATGCCAATAGGTTTTTTTGATTCAGGCGTAGGTGGATTAAGTGTAATGAAAGAGTCATTAAATGTTATGCCAAATGAAAATTATATATATTTAGGAGATTCAATAAATGCTCCTTATGGAGGTAGAAGTATAGAGGAAGTTAGAGATTTAACTTTTAAAGCCGTTGAGATTTTATTAAATAAAGGTGTAAAGGGAATTGCAATAGCTTGCAACACAGCTACAAGTGCAGCTGTTGCAAGTTTAAGAGTAAAGTATCCGGATTTACCCTTAGTTGGAATAGAACCAGCGTTGAAACCTGCAGTAGAGTTGCATAAGGGCGGTAAAATACTAATAATGGCTACATCAATGACATTAAAAGAAGAAAAATTTTATAGGTTAATGACGAAATATGAAGATATAGCTGAGATAGTACCCTTACCATGTCCGGGACTTGTGGAGTTTATAGAAAATGGAAATCTAGAAGGAAAAGAAGTAGATACATATCTTAGAAATAAGTTAGATAAATATAAAGATGAAAAGGTATCATCTGTAGTTTTAGGGTGTACACACTATCCTTTTATAAAGAATTCATTACTTAAGGTTCTAGGTGAAGATGTTTTAATAATAGATGGGGGTCTAGGTACAGTAAAAGAATTAAAAAGAAGATTAGAAGATAAAGATTTGTTAAATAAAAGTAGTAATAAGGGAAGTATTGAAATAATAAATACTTTAAATAAAAAAGAAATTATAAAGTTAAGTTATGATTTATTAGAAAATTAGAGATTGATTTAACAGCTATCTTTTTTAATAAATATACTTTAAGTGAAATTAGATGACTAGGCTTTTTTAACTAAATAATATATAATTATCATCAGATAATTATTGTTTGTATTCATATATGTAAATCTGACAATAATATAAAAATCAAAGTTTGAAAGGAGAATTACTATGAAAAATCCAATAGTAACTATAAATATGGAAAATGGAGGAGTTATAAAGGCTGAATTATATCCAGAAATAGCTCCAAACACAGTTAGAAACTTTGTTGAATTAATAAATAAAGGTTTTTATGATGGAATTATATTTCACAGAGTTATACCTGGTTTTATGATTCAAGGAGGATGCCCAGAAGGTACTGGAATGGGAGGCCCTGGACACTCAATAAAGGGAGAGTTTACAGGAAATGGTTTTAAAAATGATTTAAAACATTCAAGAGGAGTTCTTTCAATGGCTAGAACTATGGTAAAGGATTCAGCAGGAAGTCAATTCTTTTTAATGGTAAAGGATTCACCACATTTAGATAATCAATATGCTTCTTTTGGGAAAGTTATAGAAGGTATGGATGTTGTTGATAAGATAGTAAGTACTAAAAGAGATTATAGTGATAAGCCTTACGAAGATCAAAAAATGGTTAAAGTTACAGTAGATACTTTTGGAGAAACTTATGAACCAGCAGAAAAATTAAATAAATAGGTTTTTAGGAGGATTATATGCTAGATAACAATAAGTGTATATTAGTTTACAATGTTCCAGAAAGTGATGTAAAAGCTATAGAAAAAGAAGGTTATAAGATTATTATTGTAAAAGATGATATGACTAATATGACTATTAAAGATATACTAGAAGGTTTTAAATTTGAAACCTTTAATCCAAATACAATAAATGAATCAGTTATACTTTTTAATAATTTTTTAGACGAAGAGTTAAAAGACTCTATTAAAAAGATAAGGGAAACGGTTAAAGGTGGAATTTTAGCAACTGTTACAGAACACTCAGTAAATTGGGAGTTTAATTATTTAGCTGAACACTTAGCTGAAGAAAGAGAATGGTTTTTAAAACAACAGAAGGGAAGAGCTTAAAGTGAGTAGAGTTGGTGAAAAGATTAAAGAAGCAAGGTTAAAAAATGGAGTAAGTCAAAAGGATTTAGCTAAAAAGCTAGGTGTTGCTGAAAAGTTTATAAATGAAGTGGAAATGGGAAGAAAAGTGGTCCAGGAAGCATTTATAGAAAAAGCTGCTAAAGTACTTAAAACAGATTTTAATGATATTAATATGGTAGTAACTGATGAAGCTCTTCAAGAAGAGAAAAAAACTTTAAGAGAAACTTCTTCTAATAGTTACAATAGAAAAGATGAAAAGGAAAAAGAAGAAGTATGGACTAATGCCTTTTCATCAGTTTTAAAGAATATTCCTATATATGATTATTCCTTAAGGAAATTAAAGGGACATAAAGAAATGCCTATTCATTCTAATAAGATAGAAGGTTACACACAAGATAAAGTTCTATTTATAGAAATTCAAGATGACGATATGGCTGGTTTTAGAATACTTAAGGGAGACTTAGCTTTTGCTCATTTAACTAAGGAAGTAGAGAATAATGGTATATTCCTAGTAGACTATAAAGGTAAAAGAGCAATAAGACAAATAAAGGTTTTGGGGAATTCAAAGATTTTACTTGTAAGCAACTCAGTAAGTTTGCTAACAGAGACTATGGAAGTTAAAGAGATATCAGTTATTGCAAAACTTAATAGGTTAGAAGTTAAGTTATAATTAAAGTTGAAAAGGTGAGATTAAATTCTCACCTTTTTATTTTATAATTTCATCATTCATTTAATAATGAACATATAATGATTTGCGTTGTCTTGGAGAGTAGCGACGGAATAAGCAAACTATTATATGTTCACTTTTTTTTGTATAATCATATATTGTTATCAAGTAAAAGATAAATAAAGGAGGAGGTAGCCATAGAAAACTCAAATATAAGTAAAATAGATGCGGGTATTGGACTAATTCAAAACGTCCCTAAAAATATATTGAGTAAATTAGGAATTAATTATTCACAGGTGCTTGATCAAGAAAGCTTATTAGAAGTAATAATAATATCTGGGAGTACTCCGGAGAGGTTAGATGAAGTTATAAGTTCTATTGGGGGAAAGTATGAAAGTTTAGGTTATGGATTTGGAATTGTAAGTTTACCTAAAGAGAATTTGTGGAAGTTATCGAGTTTAGAAGATATTCAATATATTGAGCTACCAAAGAGTTTATATACTACAGATGCGGCAAGTAATAGAGCATCTTGTGTAACACCAGCTAGAGGAGAATATTCAATAAGTGGAGAAGGAGTTTTAATAGGGTTTATAGATTCAGGGATAGATTATACTCACCCAGCCTTTAGAAATGATGATGGAACAACAAGAATAGAATTTATTTATGATATAAGTGAAGGCGGGAGGATATATAATAGTGAAGAGATAAATGTAGCCTTAAAAAATTCAAATCCATCTTCAGTTGTTACATCTTTTGATTCAACAGGTCATGGAACTCATGTGGCAGGAATAGCTTGTGCAGGAGGTAATATTAATCAAAGTTTTTATGGTGTAGCACCAAAGAGTTCTATTGCTATGGTCAAATGCACAAGGGGACAATACGCTCTTAGTACAAATATAATGAGAGGGATTAAGTTTCTAATAGATAAGGGAAAAGAAATAAATAAACCTCTAGTAATAAATATTAGTTTAAGTACTAATGATGGAGCACATAATGGAACGAGCCTTTTAGAACAATATATTTCAACTATTGCAACATTAGAAAGAGCATCAATAGTAATTGCAGCAGGAAATGAAGGCGATGCAGCTCATCATATTGGAGGAGAATTGTTTGGAGAAAAGCAAATTTATATAAATGTATCAGAAGATGAGGGGGGGGTAGTTTTAAATTTATACAAGCCTGTTTTATCAAATTTAGGTATAAAAATAATAAGCCCGAATGGAGTAAACAGTGGAGAAGTAACAATAAAGGAAGGATATATAGAAGGAAATATAGGAAGAGATAAATATCAAGTTTTTTATACAGGACCAAAACCTTTTGATTTAGTTGGAGAGATATCTATTGCAATAACAACTAATTCAAACTATATATCTCCTGGTCAGTGGGATTTAAGATTATATCTTTTAAATGAATATAGAGGAGTTTTTGATATTTGGCTTCCTATTTCAGAAGGATTAAACAAAAAGACAAAGTTTTTACAGCCTACTGTGTTAAATACTCTAGGAATTCCAGCTACAGTTACAAATATAATATCTGTGGGCAGTTACAATTATTTAACTAACAATATATCTTCATTTAGTGGGAGAGGTAGGCCGACGATGTTCCAGCCTACAAGACCAGATTTAGTTGCGCCGGGAGAGGATATATCATCAGCAGCACCAAATAGATCCTTTGATGTGAAGAGTGGAACATCAATGGCAACTCCTCATGTATCAGGCATAGCAGCTTTAATGATGGAATGGGGGATAATTAAAAGAAATGATCCTTATCTTTACGGTGAAAGACTTAAGTACTATCTTGTTATATCGGCGAAGAGACCTAGGACTGATATAACATATCCCGATCCAAGCTGGGGATATGGGGAAGTTTGCTTGAGTGATGCAATAGAAACATTAATAAATACAATAGGATTTAATGGATAAATTAAGAAGTTAGGTATAATAATATGGCTAGATGTTTATATACAAAGATATTATTTTTATAATATATATTAGAACAAAAAGGTAAAAGTGATCATATAGTAATAAAGAAATAATTAAAAGGAGAAGTTTATGGCTGAAAAGGGGAGATTGAAAGTTCAGTGTTTTATAAACGATAGCTATGTTCCTATAGAAAATAGTATTATAACAGTTAGACCATCCTTTGGAAGGCAAGAAGAAGTAGTTTTAACAACTAACTCTATGGGGGAATCCGAAGTAATAGAATTAGATGCACCACCTTTAGAATATTCGCAACAACCAACAGGGCAAATACCCTATAGTATGTATGATATAAGAGTTGATAGAGAGGGGTATCAAAGTTTAATAATAAATAGGTGTCAGGTTTTCCCAGATGAGTTATCCATTCAACAATGCAATTTATTCGAGGCATCAGGAATTATAGAAGCAAGGTTGATAAATATACCGCCAATTAAACCAAGGTTTAACAGGGCGGAAACTATAAACATAGGACCAAACACTTTAAATGGGAATTACCCAGAAAAAATTCCAGAGGAAGTAGATAAGACGTTACCACCACCAACAAGTGGAGTTGTTTTAGATAAACCAGCTGTTCCGGAATTTATTATAGTTCATGACGGTGGGCCAAATAACACATCTGCTACTAATTATACTGTTCCATATAAGGACTATATTAAAAATGTTGCATCTTGTGAGATATATTCTACTTGGCCAGAAAGTACAATAAGGTCAAATATCTATGCTATTATTTCATTTACACTAAATAGGATTTATACAGAATGGTATAGAGGAAAAGGGAAAAATTTTGATATAACAAGTTCTACAGCTTATGATCATGCTTTTACTTATGGAAGAAATATATTTGAAAGCATAGGAGAGGTTGTCGATGAAATATTTGCTACTTATATAAGGCGAATAGGGAGAAAGCAACCATTGTTAACTCAATATTGTGATGGTAAAAATGTTACATGTCCTGGATGGATGACTCAATGGGGAAGTAAGTATCTTGGAGATCAGGGTAAGGTTCCATATGATATATTAAGGCAGTTTTATGGAAATGACATAGAGTTAGTTACAGCAGAAGTAGTAAAGGGAAGGCCTAAATCTTATCCTGGATATGAGCTTATAGTTGGATCTTCAGGACCAGAAGTTAAAACAATTCAAGAGTTTTTAAATAGAATTGCACAAAACTATCCTCTTATTCCTAAGGTTATTCCAGATGGAATATATGGAGAAAGAACAAAGGAGGCAGTTACAGTATTTCAAGGAGTTTTTAATTTGCCAAAGACAGGTATAGTTGATTATGCAACATGGTATAAAATTTCAGATGTATATGTAGGGGTAAGTAGAATAGCAGAACTTAGATATAGTAGAAATACTGTTGATAAAATATTTATCCCTCCAAAGTCCTTTGATAATTATTTTGATAAAAGTGTTCCAAAGTTTAATTATAAAGATGATTTAATATAAAAAAGGTGAACATATAATAGTTTGCTTATTCCGTCGCTACGTTCCAAGTCATCGCAAACCATTATATGTTCACTTTAAATTGAAGGTTGAAATTATAATAACTTATCTACGGATGCGTTATTATAATTTCTGAAAGAAAAAAAGGTGGATTAGCATGCTAATCCATCTATTTTTATTTTGTTAATAGAGATATAATGTAATAAGGATTCTGATGATTATTACAAAATATACTGAAAAGCATGAAATTTCGATTAAATAAGTAATTATTTAATAAAATCAGAAATATTACAATAATAAGTATGTTTTAAAATGATATATCTAAAAATTAGGGGGAAAATTATGAAAGGTACAGTTGTATCTACATGGGTAAGAACATGTAGGGACTTATACGGAAATGAAGTTATAAACAAAAGTTTAAAATCAACAAATTGGTCAGAGGATATAATATTTACACCATTAGAAGATGTAGAAGATAAAAGGATATTTTTACTAATAGAGAGTATATCTAAGAATGTTAATGTGCCAATAAATAAGCTATGGCAAATAATAGGGGAAAATAATTTAACTAAGTTTGAAGAGGACTATCCAGTTTTCTTTAGGAGAACTAACTTATTTAAATTTTTAAATTCTCTTAACTTTATTCATTCAATAATAGTTAAAAAGATTAAGGGAGCTAAGCCACCTAAAATGGTAATTGAGATAATTTCAAGTAAGAGTATTTATCTAACATATCAATCAAAAAGGGGTTTATATGATTATTTTTTAGGACTACTTAATGGAAGTGCTAAGTTTTTTAATGAAAAGGTTAGGATTACAGAAAAAGAAAGAATACCGGGACAACTTAAAGTTTTAATAGAATTTGAAGAAACGATAGAACACAATAAAAAGCATAATGTAAGTAGATTTTTGTCATCTATTGCTTTAAGTAAATTAGAACTTAAAATAGCAATACCAACATTTATAGTAACTACAATAGTTGGTATATTAATAACTAACTTAGTTAGTGGGGCAATAGTTGGATTGGTTTCAGGGATTGTAGCATTAATAGTAACTTATTTCATGGTAAAACCACTAAATGATATTATGGACAATATAGAGAATAGGACTACTGATGATATAAAAAGAACAATTTCAACTAATGATAAATTTGAGGAAGTATATAATGGTATATCTATACTTAAAGATAGTATGATTAAAGATTCAACTTCTGCAAGTTTGACTATAAATGAGTTATCAGTATTTACTCAAGCTATGTATAACATAACAGAAAAGATGAAGAGGACTACTGAAGAAATTTCGGATTATTCATCACAAGTATCGGAACTTGCAGTGAAACAGGAAATAAGTACAGAGACCCTTGTAAAGCAAACAAATAAAAATATTACTGCTTTAAAAGAAGTAGTTAATTCTGAGGATAGAAACAAAAGGGAATTAACAAAATCTGTTGAAAAGATTAATAAGAGCCATTTAAGTATTGATAAATCTAGTGAAGCAATAAAAGAATCTTTGAAATCCTTTATGAATGTAAAAGAAAGAGGCAAGAACCTTCAAAGCAAGGCTAATGATATAAATAATATAGTAGCCTTAGTTTCAGGTATTTCAGACCAAACAAACCTTTTAGCTCTAAATGCATCTATAGAAGCTGCGAGAGCTGGAGAGCAAGGAAGGGGATTTGCTGTAGTAGCAGAAGAAGTTAGAAAGCTTGCAGAACAATCACAACAAGCGGTAAAAGACATAAATAAAAACTTATCATTCTTTGTTGAGGAAATAACAACTTTAGTTACAAGCATAGATTTCCAGTATACAGCTCTTGAAAAGGAAACTAGTAACTTAGAGGAATCAAGAGATATAAGCTCGGAAGCAAATGATTTAATAATAGTTGTTTCCAATGAAACTAACAAAACTATTGAACAACTTAATAATGAAGTTGGAGCTGTTGACGAAATGTTTAGAACTATAGATTCATTGGCAGCAATAGCAACAGAAAATGCAGCATCCTCACAACAAGTTGGTCAAGATATAGAAGAATTTACACAAAATATAAAAGAGCTTATTGAAACCCTTCAAAAGGTTAAAGCTGTTGGAGATAATTTTACTACAGATAATTAAATTAAAGAGGCTGTCTGAGACAGCCTCTTTAGTTCAGATCATTTTTATGTTTAATATAGAAAAATACTGTCTGCCCTATAAAGAGTAAACTTAATAATCCAAAGAATGGATATAGGGTACCAATTAGATTTGAAAATCCAAGTCTAGATATAGGAAGTGATATTAATATAACAATAAATATTGCCTTTTTAAAACTTATATTAAGGGTATCATTTATAGTTTTACTTATTGAATAAATATCAGAAACTTCTGTTGAAAACATCTCAAGCCAAATAACTACAAGAAGAAGAGCTTGAATTATATTTCCAAATCTTTGAGAAACAAGCAAAAGAGGTATTTCATATTCGTAAACATAAGGTTGATTAACCATAAGTAAGAAATTTATTATAAGGCTTAAGATAACTAAGCCTATGGCACCTAAACTTACACCCCAGAACATTGTCTTGGAATTTTTAATTTTTGTACTTAAAGGAACTATAACACCGAGGCAACAAAGGGTATTGTAACCTGAATAAAGAACAGTAGAGAGGGCTACACCCGTTTTTCTCGGTTCAATTTTAGATATGAAGTTAAAAGACATTAAGTCCTTACAAAACATAAAATAGAGAAAGGTTATTACACCTATGGTTGTAATTAAAATAGGAACTATAAAGGAATTAACTTCAATTAGTCCATCTGTGTCTTTTAATAAAAAGAATATAGCTAAAGCTATCATAGCAAGAGAACCAAGTATCTTAGGTAAACCGAAAAATTGATTAATTAGTGCACCACTACCTGCCAATATTATAGAAGCACTAGATATAAGGTATAGTGTAGTTATCACTCCTGTTATTTTACCTAATAAATTAGGACTAACAGTTTTAATTAAATCACCATAAGAGGTTAACTTGTATTTTATACTTATCTTAGAAACAATAAATCCCATTAGTATGTAAAATAGCCCACAAAATATAATTCCAATAAAGCTATAAATACCATAAGAAGTAAAAAAACTTAAAATTTCCTGACCAGAAGCAAGACCAGCCCCAACTATCGTACCAATAAAAACAACAGCCACTTGAAAAACCTTTGAAATATTATTCTTCATTGAACATCCTCCCAGAATTATCTATATTTATAAATATATAAAGGTTACTAGGGTTTTATTCTTTTAAATTAACTTTAACTAAGTTATGGTGTAAATTTTGTATAAATATTAATTGTTTAGCCTCAAAAACCTTAAAAACAATAAGAAAATTAAGGCTATAAAAAATAAAGGAGATAAAATATTTATAAAAATCAGTAAAATATAAAAATTATGTAGTAAAATAGGTATATAGTTTATTTTATAATTTATTAAGCATGTGACAGGCATAGCTTAATTTTTATTATTTGGAGGAATATATGAAAGAATGGAATGGAAAAAGATATCATAGTTTTAACTATTATCTTAGAAATAAATTTAATGAAAAGGTATATAAAATAGCCTTAGATGGAGGGTTCACTTGTCCAAATAGAGATGGAAAGGCTGGGAAGGGTGGATGTACCTTTTGTAGTGCAAGAGGATCAGGAGATTTTGCTGGAAGTAGGTTATTAACAATAACTGAGCAATTTGAAGATAGACATGAAATGATGGAGAATAAGTGGAAGAATGGAAAGTTAATAGCTTACTTCCAAGCATACACAAATACTTATGCGCCCATAGAAGAACTTAGAGAAAAGTATAATGAAGCTTTAAGTCAAGAAAATGTTGTGGCTCTATCAATAGGTACAAGACCAGATTGTATAGATGATGAGGTTTTAGATTTATTAACAGAAATGAATGAAAAGATACATTTAATAGTAGAGCTTGGACTTCAAACTATAAATGATGAAACTGCAAAAGCATTTAATAGAGGTTATGATTTTGAAGTGTTTGATAATACCCTAAAGAGATTAAAATCAAGGAACATAGAAGTTGTGGCTCATACTATTTTTGGCCTTCCAGGAGAAACTGAAGAAGATATGATGAAAACTGTTGATTATGTTGCTCATTCTGGAGCAGATGGGGTTAAGTTCCACCTTCTACATATAATGAAGCATACTACAATGGCAAAGCAACTTGAAGATGGAGAGTTTGAGCTTTTAACACAAGAAAAATACATAGATTTACTTTGCAAGGCTTTAGTTAGAATACCAGAAGAAATGGTTATTCATAGATTAACAGGAGATGCCCCAAGAGATTTATTAATAGGACCAATGTGGAGTCTTAAGAAATGGGAAGTTTTAAACGCTATAGATAAAGCTTTTGTAGATAATGATATATGGCAAGGAAAAGAGTTTAAATAGCTTATATGGAGGTAAGAAATGAAGGTTGATATAGTTATTTCGGCAGATCATATAAAACAAGAATATTTAAAAGATAAAATAATAGTAGTAATCGATATGCTTAGAGCAACATCTGTAATAACAACAGCCTTAGCAAATGGAGCCAAAAGGGTTATTCCTACTTTAACTGTAGAACAAGCTTTTAAAATAAAAGAAGAGTTAGAAAAGAAATCTACTAGTGTATTGCTAGGTGGCGAGAGAAAAGCTTTAAAAATAGAAGGCTTTGATTTTACAAACTCACCTTTAGAATACACAAAAGAAAAGGTTAAGGGAAAAACAATAGTTCTTAGTACAACAAATGGGACAAGAGCTATTAATTTAAGTTTAAAAGCTAAAAAGGTATATATAGGAGCAATGATAAATGCGAAGGCTTTAATAGATACGATTAAAGAGGAAAAAAATGATATAGTATTTATAAATTCAGGAACTAATGGTGAATTTACAATGGATGACTTTATATGTTCAGGCTATATGATAAAATTACTAAATAAAGAAGTTGCATTAGATTTATCAGATATTGCAAAAACAGCAGAGTTTATTTATGATACAAAGGATGTATTGGAATATATTAAAGATGCAAGACATTACGGAGTATTAAAGAGTCTAAACTTAGAAGAAGATATAACTTATTGTTGTAAAAAGGATATTGTGGAGGTAGTTCCTAGAATATATATAAAGGATGGATTGGTAGAAATAAGATAAATGGAACATCTATCTCATATTTCGATAGATGGGCTTAATTACTAAGTTCATACTTCGTTATCACTAGTATTTACTAAGTAATTAATGCCAATGATAACTAATTTCAATTATTTTTAAAAATCTATTGACATTTAGGTATAAAGATTATATTATAATATTAGATTGATAATCAATATCAATTAACGGGAAATAATATTATTAGAAGCTCCACACTTTTAATGATAAATTATAAATACAAACAGATAACTCCTATAAAGAGAATTTATTTCAAAAAAAGGTGACTGATATTACTTATAATATTAGTCACCTTTTATTATATCAATAAATACATATGTTAGAAGTAATCATTAGATTAAAAGAATAATATTCAATAGTTAACAAGTAATTCATATTTTATGAAAGGTTTTATTATGGTAGTATACTCATAACACAAGAACGAAGGGGGGAAATAATATGATAAAATCTAGAATTATTATGCTTTTAGTAAGTTGTGCATTAACAGCATCTGTAGGGGTTGGAGGATATTTTATACCTAAATTACAAAAATCACAAAATAGTATTAATATAGATGACTCAAATAAAGATAAAGAAAACGCTACTAATATAGATAAAGAAAATAATAAAGATGATATTAAAGTAAACGATGAGGATAACATTAAAACTGATAATCCAAGTAATATAGAAAATAGTGAGCCTGAAAATAGAGAATCAAATACAAATAACAAGGTGGAAAACAAAGGAAACCAATTTGCAGATAATAAAATAGATGAAGATATTTTTGAAAGTGGCAATAGAGCACCTAGTAATGAAAAAAGTGATGAAGGTAAGGAAGATTCAATAATAGGACAAGTTCCTGTAGTAGAAGATTCAAGTGATGCTTATATAGCGCAAATTGAGCAAGATATCTTTCAAAGAGTAAATAAAGAAAGAACAGCAAATGGACTTGCATCATTAACTTATAATGTAACGATGGAGTATTATTCTAGATATAAATCTAAAGATATGGCTGATAATGATTACTTTGATCATAATGATTTAAAAGGTGAACTAATAACAGCAAAAATGAAAAGAGATGGAGTTAGTTATAATGCGTGGGGAGAAAATATAGCCTATATTCAAGGTGGTTATGATAATGTAGTTTTAGCAACTAAGTTTATGGATAACTGGATGAACTCATCTGGTCACAGGGCTAACATATTATCATCAAATTTTTCAAGTATTGGGGTTGGCGTTTATAAGGTAGGCAGCACTTATTATGCAACACAAGAATTTTATAAATAAATAAGTAGAATTTAAATACCACAAATTAACTTGTGGTGTTTTTTCTTAAATATAAAAAAATAATAAAGCAAATAGCGAATTAAATATTTTATTATTGTTATTTTAGAATAAAAAGGTGGAATGACAATATATATATATTGAAATAATAAAATAAAGGAGAATTTAATGATATTTAAGGCTGTAGTTATTCCAACACCTAAGAGAATAAGAAAGTACATTGAAAACACCATAGATAAGTTAAATACAGAAAGTATTATTTTTGATGACTCTGCAAAAGAAAGCATTGAAAAGATTGAACATATTGACATTAAGAAAGACAATTTTAAAAATCTAGGAATATCAGTAAAGTTATTTTAAAATAAAAAACCACCTGATTAAATTACAGGTGGTTTTAGGGGAGATATAATCTATATTCTAATATAGTTTGGGGGAACTATATTAGTTGTTTTTCAGATGTTCATCAATCAATTGTTGGATTTTGGGAGTACATCTATACCCTCTACATCCGCCTGTACACGATCCTGTTGCTTTGGAAACCTCTGCAACGGTATGTGCTCCAGCTTTGATTGCATCCTTAATTTTGGATCTTGGTATTGCCTTGCAAGTACAAACTTTAGTTAACTTGTCAAGGATTTGTTCGTTTAAGTTATTTTCCATTAAGGTGCCTCCTTATTAAGTAAGAATGTACTAAGGAAAATAAAGGGGATAAAAAATAATTTAATGTTTATTCTTTATGTCTTTATTATATATTTGAACACTAAGAAAGTCAATACTAATTAATAGTTTTTATTATTTAGTTTTATATATTAGTAAGTATTTCTAATATATTTATATTATTTTAAAAAAATATAAATATATTCATATATAGACTTTTATATTTTTTTGATTTATAGTAGAATGTAAATGGTATATATAAGTAAAAACTATGAATAGGAAGAGTATTTAGCAAATATACTTAAAGAAAGTAACTGGTTGATGTAAAGTTATAGTAAATGCTAAAGAAAATCACCTAGGAGTTTGAAGCTGAAAAGAAGGAATTCTAATTAAGCTATCACGTTAGCCTACGTTACAAGGATAGAGTATTATTTGTACTTGAAAATAAATTTTCTAAATGAAAATTATATCCTTAGGTGGTATAGCGAGATTCTTCGTCCTTTAGGCGGGGTTTTTTTTATTCTTTAGAAAATTATAATAACTTATCCGTATGATGCGTTATTATAATTTCCTCCTTCAGTTCAGAGTAAACATATAATGGTTTGCGATGACTTGGAGTTTATCTACGGAATAAGCAAACCATTATATGTTTACTTTATTACTGTTGAATAAATAATTCTCTAAAGTTAATAATGTAGTTAGAACTAAATAGAAGCACATTTTAGAAGAAACTAAAAATTAAGGATTGTAAAAAGTGATTTATTACAAGAAGGGAGTTTATGTTATGTACAAAAAGGTTGAATTACCTAAAGGTTTTGTTGGTATGGAAAAAGAAGTATCAAATCTTTGGAAAGACAAAGATGTGATTAAAAAGAACTTTAATATGAATCAAGATGGGGAATACTTTACATTTTATGATGGACCTCCAACTGCAAATGGAAAACCTCATGTAGGACATATCTTAACAAGAGTAATGAAAGATATTATTCCAAGATATAAAGTTATGAAGGGATATAAGGTTAATAGGAAAGCTGGTTGGGATACTCACGGACTTCCAGTCGAACTTGAAATAGAGAAGAAATTAAAAATTTCAGGTAAGGAACAAATTGAAGAATATGGGGTAGAAAATTTCGTAAATCAATGTAAGGATTCTGTTTTTACATATGTAAGTATGTGGGAAAAGATGACTGAACAAATAGGATATTGGGTAGATATGGATGAACCATATGTTACATATCATAATTCTTATATAGAATCAGTTTGGTGGGCTCTTAGTAAGATGTGGGAAAAGGGTCTTTTATATAAAGGTCATAAAGTTATGCCTTATTGTCCTAGATGTGAAACTGGACTTTCATCTCATGAAGTTTCCCAAGGATATAAAGATGTTAAGGATTTGACTGCAATAGTTAAGTTTAAGGTAGTTAATGAAGAAAATAAATATATATTAGCTTGGACAACAACTCCTTGGACATTACCTTCAAATCTAGCCTTATGCGTTAATAAATCTTATGATTATATTGAAGCTAGGGTTGGAGAAGAAATCCTTATTGTTGCTAAAGATTTAGCTACTAAGGTTTTAGGTGAAGATTATGAAGTAATTAAGGAATTTAAGGGATCAGAGTTATTAGGAACTAAATATGAAAGATTACTTCCTTTTGGAGAAATTGAAGGAAAAGCTTTTGAAGTTATCCATGGGGATTATGTAACATTAAGTGATGGTACAGGAATAGTTCACATTGCACCAGCTTATGGTGAAGAAGATAGCTTAGTTGCTAAGAAAAATGGAATTACATTTATAAATCTAGTAGACCAAAGTGGTAAATTCGTTGATGAAGTTACGCCATGGGCTGGTAAGTTTGTTAAGAAGTGTGATGAAAGCATAGTTAAATATCTAGAAGAAGAAAATAAGTTGTTTAAAGCTGAAAAGCACACTCACTCATATCCTCATTGTTGGAGATGTGACACACCACTTCTTTACTATCCAAGAGAAAGTTGGTTTGTTGCAATGACTACTCTTAGAGATAAGCTAATTGAAAACAACAATAAAATTAATTGGTATCCAGATAACATAAGAACAGGAAGGTTTGGTAAATTCCTTGAAAATGTTATTGATTGGGGTATATCAAGAGATAGGTATTGGGGAACACCACTTCCTATTTGGGAGTGTGAATGTGGGCACAGAGAATGTATAGGAAGTATTGAGGAACTTAAGGAAAAGGGAATCAACGTTCCAGAAGATATAGAACTTCACAAACCATATATTGATAATGTTCACTTAAAATGTTCTAAATGTAATAAGGAAATGACAAGAACTCATGAAGTTATAGATTGCTGGTTTGACTCAGGTTCAATGCCGTTTGCTCAATTACATTACCCATTTGAAAATAAGGAATTATTTGAAGCTAACTTCCCAGCTCAATTTATATCAGAGGCTGTAGACCAAACTAGAGGATGGTTCTATACATTATTAGCTATTTCAACAGCTATATTCGATACAAGTTCTTTCGAAAATTGTATAGTATTAGGGCATGTTCTTGATAAAAAGGGATTAAAGATGTCAAAGTCAAAGGGAAATGTGGTTGATCCATTTGAAGTATTAGATTCTCAAGGAGCTGATGCTACAAGATGGCACTTCTATACAGCAAGTGCTCCGTGGCTTCCAACAAGATTCTCAATAGATGATGTATCAGAAGCTCAAAGGAAGTTCTTAAGTACAGTATGGAATGTTTATTCCTTCTATGTTTTATATGCAGATTTAGATAAATTCAATCCATTAGATTACAAAGATTATAAATCAGAAAATATTATGGATAAATGGATAATGTCAAAATTAAATACACTAATTAAAGATGTAGATAAGAACTTAAGTGAATATCAAATAACTATAGCAGCTTTAGCTATTGAAGAGTTTACAGATGAATTATCTAACTGGTATGTAAGAAGAAATAGATCAAGATATTGGTCAGAAGTCTTAACAGATGACAAAATAGGTGCTTATGTTACTTTATATAATGTATTAACTACATTAATAAAAGTTACAGCTCCATTTGTACCATTTATATCAGAAGAAATTTATCAGAATTTAGTAGTTAATTTAGATGAAAATGCAGTAGAAAGTGTTCATTTAACCTTATGGCCAGAAGTGAATGAAAATGCTATAGATAAAAGTCTTGAAAA
The DNA here is from genome assembly GCA_029257045.1 of Clostridium sp. Classification (GTDB taxonomy): domain Bacteria; phylum Bacillota; class Clostridia; order Clostridiales; family Clostridiaceae; genus Clostridium. The sequence continues at coordinate 7,413 of JARIDB010000158.1, read as the reverse complement.
AGAAATGGATTTAGCATATGAAATTGTTAAACTTGGTAGAAGTGCAAGAAATGGTGCTAACATTAAGAACAGACAACCGCTTTCAAATATGCAAATTTCAACTAAGTCTTTACCAGAATATTATGGAGATATAATAAAAGATGAACTTAATATAAAGGTTGTTAAGTTTGGAGCTGATTTATCAGAACATGTTAATTTCGAAATTAAGCCTAACTTACCTGTACTAGGTAAATCTTATGGAAAACTTATTCCTGGAATAAGGAAGGAAATTGCTGCAAGAGATCAAATGGAACTTGCTCAAAAGCTTCAAGGTGGTAAAACTGAAACTATAATTGTAAGTGATACTGAGATTGTTTTAGATAGCCAAAGTGTTTTAGTAACAATGCAAGGTCTGGAAGGATATGCTTTTGCTGGCGAAGGTGAAATAGGTATTGTTTTAGATACAACCATAACTGATGAACTTAGAGAAGAGGGACATACAAGAGAAGTTATATCTAAAATACAAAATATGAGAAAAGAAAATGGTTTTGAAGTTGCAGATAAGATAAATTTATATGTAGCTAATAATGAAATGTTAATTAATATAATAAAGAATAATGAAGAAGTTATAAAAAAAGAAACTTTAACTAAAGAAATTCTTGTAAATCAAGAAGCTAACTATAAGGAAATTACTATAAACGGGGAAAACCTAGATATGTATGTAAAGGTAGTTAGATAATAAAAGGTAAAAGTTAGAAATTTATACTAAATTTCTAACTTTCTTATTATAATGAAAAGGTTGTTAAATGTAAATGTTGAATATTGTATTAAATATTTACAAATAGTATAATATATAATTAAGATATAATAGAATTTATATAAAATTGGAGTGATGATGTATGGCTACTTCTATAAAGGATGTTGCTAGAGAAGCCGGTGTTTCTATTGCTACAGTATCTAGAGTTTTAAATGATATAGATGTTGTAAACGAGGATACTAAAAAGAAGGTAGTAGATGCAATAAAAAAACTTGGCTATAGACCGAATATAGTAGCAAGAAGTTTAAAAACGCAAAAAACAAAAACTGTAGGAATATTGGTTCCTGATATTTCAAGTGGTTTCTATCCAGAAATAGTTAGAGGTGCAGAAGATGTTGCAAATATTTATGACTATAATGTTATATTATGTAACTCTGACTTTGACGATGAAAAGGAAAAGGAATATTTAAGAGTATTAAGTGAAAAGATGGTTGATGGAGTTCTTTATATGAGTTCATCCCTTCAAAGTGAAATTTTAGACTTAATAAATGAACTTAATGTAAAAACTGTATTAGTTGAAACAAAGGATAAAGAAGAAGCCTTACCAAGTGTTACAATAGATAATATTAAAGCTTCAGAAGAAGCAACAAACTATCTAATAAATAAGGGAGCAAAGAAGATTGCCTTTGTAGGAGCAAAAGAAGATAGTATAAATGCTTGGGGAGATAGATTCCTAGGTTATAAAAAGGCATTAGAAGAAAAGAACCTAGAAATAGATAAGGAACTTATTTATACTAAGTCTTTAAAAGTTAAAACAGGATATGAGGCTGTAGAGAAATTTGAAGATAATAAAAAGAACTATGATGCAGTTGTTTGTGCTTCAGATGAAATAGCTATGGGTGTAATTAATGCTCTAAGGGAAAAAGGTAAAAGAGTTCCTGAAGATGTAAGTGTTATAGGATTTAATGACAACGATGTAGCATCAGTTTTCTATCCTAAAATAACAACTATAAGGCAACCAAGCTATGATATGGGATCTGTAGCCATGAGAATGTTAATAAAGTTATTAAATAAAAAGGAAATTGAAGAAGCTCAATTTGTATTGGATTATACACTAATAGAAAGAGATAGCTGTATAAAATAAATTATTAAACTGAAAGAGAGTAGTATATCTCTTTCGGTTTAATTTACGTAATATAATTTAAAAGACAATATATTTATATTGCATAATTATAAAAATGGTGATAAAATCAAATTAAGAAATGTTAAACGGTTTCATTATTTCAACTATGCAAATAAGTAATATTAAGGTGTATAAAATAATTAGAATGGGTTATCTAATTAAAAAGTAATTTATGAGTTAAAAAAAACAACTTCCAAAGGAGGTTGCTTTTTTTATTCTTTAGAAGATTATAATAACGCATCCTGTGGATAAGTTATTATAATTTCATCCTTAAGCTAATAGTGAACATATAATGGTTTGAGATGACTTGGAGCGTACGACGGAATAAGCAAACTATTATATGTTCACCTTTTTTTATATGTATTTAAATAATACCTTCTTCTTTTAATATATGTTCTACTTCCTGAACCTTTTCTGTTAATAAGCTAAACTTTTCTTTTAGAACTGTTTTATGTTCATTCTTATCTATTACAGCTACAATTTCATCTACTGTTTTTAACGCATCATCAATTTCTTTTTGAGCAAGTATAATGTTAGATTCTTTCATAATATATCTCCTTCATAAATATAAACATAATTAATATTAATAATATTTATCCTAGCATTAATAAAAATAATATGCAATGCATATATTGTATAAGGAATTTATAAGGGGTGAAATATTGATTAATTATATTTGGTTTATAATGATTTTTTTGGGAATATTAGTAGGATTAGTAACAGGACAAGGAGAAGCTATCTCAAATTCTATAATAAAGTCAGCGGATTCAACAGTTTCATTAATACTAGGATTAGTAGGAATAATGTGTTTTTGGTGTGGTGTTATGAAGGTAGCGGAAAAAAGTGGATTTACAAATAAATTAGCAAAACTTTTAAAACCTATATTAAAGATATTATTTAAAGAAGCTGCTCAAGATGAAAGGGCTCTTGGGGCGATAGTTATGAACATAACTGCTAATATGATGGGGCTTGGTAATGCGGCAACACCTTTTGGAATAAAGGCTATGGAAGAGATGAATAGACTTAATAAAGAGAAGGGAAGAGCATCTAATGATATGGCATTATTTTTAGTATTAAATGCTGCATGCATTCAGTTAGTCCCTTCTACAGTTTTAGCAATAAGATCTGCCACTGGTTCTGATAATGCTGGAATAATAATATTACCAGCATTAATTTCTAGTACAATTGCAGCAATATGTGGGGTTATATTTTGCAAGATACTTCAAAGATATTTTTGAAATTAAGAAAGGGACTGGTATAAATGTTTAATTATTTTACAAAAAGTATAATTCCAATAATAGTTATAGTAATTATAACTTATGGAATGTTTAAGGGGCGAAAGGTTTATGAATGGTTTATTGAAGGTGCAAGGGAAGGACTTAAGGTCTGTTTAAACATATTTCCATATCTTCTAGCTATGATATTAGCAGTTCATATTTTTAGAGAAGCTAAATTACTCGAAATACTAAATAACTTGATAGCACCTTTAAGTAATCTAATAGGACTTCCTAGAGAGGTAACACCACTTGTATTAGTAAAGCCATTGTCTGGAAGTGGAGCTATAGGTATATTAACGGATATTTTAAAGACTTATGGTCCAGATTCAAAGATAGGACTTATATCTTCGGTTATAATGGGTACTACAGAAACTATATTTTATACATTAACAGTTTATTTTGGAGCAGTACAAATTAAAAAAACAAGACATACTCTTTGGGCAGCTATACTAGCAGACTTTACAGCAATAATTGCATCTATCTTTATAGTAAGTAGATTTATATTATAAAATTAAGAAAAAAGTAAGAAAATTGAAATCTATAATTTCATAAATATATATTATAATATAAATATAAAGATGATGGGGGAAATGAATTAATGGAATGGAATAGCGGATTTTTTTTATCAGATGAGGAAATAAAAGTTTTAGCTATCTATTTAGCTTATGGTACTGGGTTAGGTGTTTTTATTGGAATGTTTTTTGATAATATACAGCTGTGCTTTTCCTTAGGAGGAGTTTTATCAATAATAATTTCCTTAATTAAAATATTTATTACAAGAAATAAAATAAATGATAACTAATAAGTAGTTACTATATCGTTTAATTTAAATAAGCTATATAATTAATAATTATATAGCTTATTTTTGTAAGGTAGGTGGAAAAGTGGCACTAGAAAAGTTTTATATGATAAGTAGCAATGTTTTACCAAAGGTTTTAAAACTGGTAATAGAAACAAAAGAAAATATAAAAGAAGGCAAGGCAAAGGATATAACGGAAGCTGTAAAGCAAACAGGCATAAGTAGAAGTACGTATTATAAATATAAAGATAGTATTTTTCCTGCAAAAGAGGGGTTAATTAGTAAAAAGATAACCTTAATTGTTTCTTTGTCTCATGAGACAGGAACTCTATCTAAAGTGTTAGATTGTATAGCTTTTAACAAGGGTAATATAATAACAATAAATCAGGATATACCAATAAATAATGCGGCAAATATTACAATAACTTTAGATATTTCAAATATGAAAAGAGGTTTTAAACACTTTTTAAGTACTTTAAGAGGTTTGTCAAATATTATAAGTGTAAAAGTATTAACTATAGAATAAAATAAAAAGGGATTTTGCAATATATAAAATAATATGCAAAATCCCTTTACTTTTGGTTACATTTTTCCACCATGAAAAAATAATTTGAAAATTACTTTATCATTATAAAGTATTGTTTCAATTCCATTAAAAAAGTTTAAGTCTCCAGAATACTCAAGTTGATATTCATAATTATCTCTTTTATAGTTCAAAGGACCTCTAATAGGAAAGTCTTTCATTGGGTTATTTAAAGCTTCATGTAAAAATTTAGAAAAATCTGAAGGTAAGGTTTCAATTAAAGCATTACCTTTATAGTTCATTCCCCAACAAATCTTTTCATTTTCCCAAACTAATTCTTCACCGATAATGTTCTTACTACCTAAATGACTATCTAAATAAAAGTAATTATATTTTTTGTAAGCATAATCCTTAGAATTAGGTCTAGAGGGAGCTTCTTTTTTCTTACCCTTAAGAAAAGTACTTTTTTTTGCATCAATTAAAAACTCATTAAATTTCTCAAAATCTCTCATAAGTTATCATCCACCTTTTATTATAAGTTAAGTAGAATTATACATATGATTCCATGAAATTTCAACAATATTCTGAAAATAGAGAATATTTTGTTATGATTTAAGTAATTAGATATTTATGATAAAATAGTTTAAACAAAGAACATAAAATAAAACTAATTAGGGGGCCAATATGAATAATTTACAAAAATTTAGAGAAGTTATGAAAAAGGAAGATATAGATTTTTATATATTACCAAGTAGTGATTCTCATCAAAGTGAATATGTAGCAGAGTATTTTAAAGGAAGAGAATATATATCAGGGTTTACGGGTTCAGCAGGGACTGTAGTTGTAGGTATTGAAGAGGCATATTTATGGACTGATGGAAGATACTTTATTCAAGCTACAAAAGAAATAGAAAAGAATGGTTTGAAGTTAATGAAAATAGCAACAGCTGGATATCCAACTTTAGAAGAGTGGATTTCAGATAATATAAAAGAAAATAAGGTTCTTGGATTTGATGGAAGATTAATTTCAGTTAAAGAATATGAAGGTTATAAGAGTATAGCAGATAAAAATAATTTTGAAATTATTATGTCAAAGGACTTGCTAAAGGGTATATGGGACAATAGAAAAGAACTACCTAAGGATAAGATTTTTAATCATGATGAATCTTATTGTGGTAAAAGTATTAGTGAAAAGCTAATTGAAGTAAGAGAAAACCTAAAAATTAAAAAAGCTAGTAGTTTCATATTATCTTCTTTAGATGACATAGCATGGCTTTATAATATAAGAGGAAATGATGTGTTATTTAATCCTGTAGCTTTATCTTATGCGTTAATAAGCGATAAGAAAGCAAGTCTTTATATAGATGAAAGTAAAGTTACGAAGGAAGTTTATGAAAAACTTAAATCCCAAGGGGTAAATGTTTTTGCTTATGATAAAATAGAAGATCATGTTAAAGAGTTAAAGGGAACAGTTATACTAGATAAAAGTAAATTAAATGCAAAGGTATTTTCAGCATTAAATGATGAAGTTAAGGTTATAAATGAATTAAACTATACAACTAAGTTAAAGGCTATAAAAAATGAAACTGAAATAGCTAGTATGGAAAAGTCTCAGGTAAGAGACGGAGTTGCTATGGTTAAATTTATGAAATGGCTTAGAGAAAATATTGAAGTAGAAAAAGTAACTGAATTTACAGCAGGAGAAAAACTTACTTCAATAAGAGCTCTTGGAGAAAATTATAAAGGAGATAGTTTTAATACTATAGCAGGATACAAGGAAAATGCAGCAATGATGCATTATTCAGCAACAGAAGATAAGGCATATGAACTTAAACCAGAGAGAATGTTATTAGTAGATTCAGGAGCACAATATTTAGATGGAACGACAGATATAACAAGAACATTTATATTAGGACCTGTTTCAGAAGAAGAAAAGAGAGATTATACACTGGTTTTAAAAGGTCATATAGGATTAACTCTAGCTAAGTTCTTAAAAGGAACTACAGGAATGAACTTAGATATATTAGCAAGAAGACCGTTATGGAACTATGGATTAGATTATAAGTGCGGAACAGGTCATGGGGTTGGATTTTTCTTAAATGTTCATGAAGGACCACAAGGAATCAGACAAAGTGGTAATACAACAATTTTAGAGCCGGGAATGGTAATAACTAATGAACCAGGGGTATATAAAGAAGGAAAACATGGTATAAGGATTGAAAATACATTAATAGTAGAAAGAGATGTTGTATCTAAAGAGTGTGGTGAATTTTATAAGTTTAGAACAATTTCTTATTGTCCAATAGATTTAAGGGGAATAGATGTTAATTTACTTACCCTTGAAGAAAAGGATTGGTTAAATAATTATCATAATATTGTATTTGAAAAGTTAAGCCCTTACTTAAATAAAGATGAGATAGAATTTTTGAAAAATGAAACTAGAAAAATATAATAAATATAAAATGCAGATTCATACTTATGAATCTGCATTTTATATTATTTTTATTTATCTTCTATTTTATCTTCCTTTTGAATGTTATTAGGTTTTGATAATTCTAAATTAATGTCATTAGGTGGATTAATATATTTATTAATGATTATTGCAATTATAACACCTACAACAGTTTCTATTGTTCTAATAAAGGAATAAGCTAGAGGGCCAATATCAGTCATAGGGTCAATTATAATAGCTAAGATAACTATTGAAGAAATAGAAGATGCTGCAGGTTTATTAATTAAATTACACAAATATATGATTAAAGATACGCTAAGAGCTCCAATTAAGAAGGCGTAATTATACAGGTTTGCATACTCTATAATGTATAAAATGATAACTCCCAATATACCACCTATAAATGTCCCAATCAATCTATTTATACCAATTTCTAATGAATCT
>JARIDB010000066.1 GCA_029257045.1 Clostridium sp. | reverse complement strand
CTATCTGGTAGCTTGATAACTAAATTCTTTTTAACAACAAATCTATATATTTCTGTAACTACAATACTTAATATAATTGCTGTAATTACTCCTTGGGTGCCTAACCAAGCCATAGGTAAAACTTTATTAATAACTTCACCTGATGTACTTGTAACGAACTTTGGAGTAACAATAACATAGGATACTATTGAGATAACCATTACAGATAAACTATCTAATTTATATTCCTCAGAAAGTTTATAAGTTAAGGTTCCAACTAATAGGAAACCTAAAATATTAAAAGTAGCTCTATATGCTGGTTCTAGATAAGATGCCCAATTAGCACCAAAGATACCTTCCATAAATTCTGGATATCCTGTTATAGGAAAATCAGTAATAAGTAAAAATATTGATCCAATAATAGTTAATGGCATAACTGCTAAGAATCCTGAACGTAAAGCTTTAATATATTTGTGTGATGAAAACTTTCCTACTACAGGAACAACTTTTTCTTCAACAAATCTTATGAATTTATCCATTTATTTTCCCCTCCATTTATCTTATAAACTTTATTTATTTGATACTTTCTTATGTAAATCAATGATTTCTGAAGCTAAAGTGTTTAATGTTATAGTAGTCATTAAATGATCTTGAGCATGAACAAGAAGTAATGATATGTCTATTTTTTTTCCATTAATCTCGCCTTGAATTAATTGTGTTTGAGAATTATGAGCATTATCTAATTGTTTCTTAGATTGGCTCATAAGTTCATCTGACTTATTAAAATCATTTTCTTTTGCTGCTTGAATAGCTTCCATAGCATAGCTTCTAGCATCTCCACTATTCATTATAAGATTCATTATTATTTCTTCCATTTTATCCATTTATATATCCTCTTTCTTTTGTACATTTATAATAATTATCTTTTTGCTAAATTACTTGCAAACCTTAATACATTTTCACCATTCATAGTACCGTAATCTAAGTTGTTAATTACATCTACTGGTACTCCTACTGTTTCCATTTCTTTTCTTATATCATTAAGTAAAAACCTAACTTGAGGTCCAAGTAATACGATATCCACATCAGTTTTGCTAGAAATTTGTGATGCACCTGTTGCATCAATTTCAACTTCTATTCCTTGTTTTTTAGCTGCTTCTCTCATTTTACTTACTAATAGACTTGTTGACATTCCTGAAGAACATACTAACATTATTTTTAACATATAAATTTCTCCCTTCGTTTTATGATTGCATATATATTAATAGCAATATGTATGCCAACATTATTATTTTCCTTTTATTGATGTTTTATAACATTAATAGTGATTTGAGTGTAAATTTAAAGAGGCTAGAGTGCACTTTCATTGCACTCTAGCCTCTTTACGCTTGCACAGTATTGTTTTCTTGCACAATATCTTTAAACTTCATTATTCCTAACAATGATTTCAACTATATTAGCTAATTCTGTGTGATTTATATTAATTTCATATTTTTGCTCTAAAACTTTAAGTGCTTGCTTTATAAATATATATTCTTTATTGTATGTATCCATTATTTCATTTATATTTTTCACAATAGTGTTAGTAGCTTTATTACTTTTAATTCTATCTACCATAAAAGCCAAATGAAGTATAATCCCTGTTTTGACCTCTTCACTTATATATATATTTAATGCTTTTTCTATATTCTTTATTATTATTCTACATTCCCCTACTATGTTGTCTGTATCATAAACTTTTATATGATTTTTTAGTGTATCTTCAATTTTTATGTAATTCTCTTCTATCTCTATTAATTCATTTATCTTATTATTGCCAACCCCACCTAATATATCTGGTGCTGGTATGAAGGGTATATTTTCAATAAACATATTAACAGTACCTACAACAGCAATTATTTTATATGCTTCGCTTAATTTTTCAACAGAAGATAAAAAGTCATATCTATCTAATATATTCAATGCAATTATTTCTACATTATAATTTTTAACTAAACTTTTATAAATTATTTGTTTTAGGGCTTCTGCAGCTCCTTCTCCAGTAAAACATGTTGTTATAATAAGTAACTTCTTAGTGTTATTACTTATAGGTTTTGTTTCTATTTTATATCTATTTAATTCTATACAGGATTTATAAACAGATTCTAAACTTCTTCCTAAAATCATTTTACTTATAGCCTCTATAACCATTGGAGTACTAGCCATATCAACAGTTTTTATTTCTATTTCTGTTTCCTCGGAAATCATTTCACCAAAACTCGCAAGAGATCCCATATCTACTAATAAAAGTACCCCTTTTCCTTTATCTATACTCATAACCTTTTTCTTAGCTATCTCATACATTTTATTTGCTTTAACATTTAAAGGCATATCTAAAGCTTCAGCATAGTTCTCTCCTATAAGTGTATTAGCTACCTTTGCCATGCTAGTTGCTGTTGAATCACCATGCATCATAACAAGTATTCCTACATTTTCTTCTTTGTTAATTTCTTCTTCATATAAATCATAAGCTAAAAACATTGCTAAATATCCAATTTCATCAATAGGTACTTCTATATTGAATTTTTTATCTAGTTTTTTTGCAAGTTCCATAGCAACTAAAAATTCATCAGCATATTGAACTCTTATAAAATTTAATTTAGGATTATAAATTATATTTTTATTTTTTATTCTTTCAATACTTGCTTGTATATGAATTGCTAATCCAATATAAACCTTCCCTTCAAATTTCCTATTTAATTTAGATGCAGCAATGCTTAATATTTCATCTACAGTATCTGCAATTTCAGGACTCACTATCTTAATTAGCTGTTCTTTAGGAAGCTCATCTGATAACTTATTTATATATTTATTAAAATAACTTTCTATATCTATATTTAATATTTGGTTTATTTCTTTTTCTTCTAACCCTTGCTTCTTTAATTCTAGTAATCTCTTTTCAATAACATCATAAAATGCTTCATTTTTATCACTTTTTCCTGATAAAGCTAAAGTATTATTAGAAAATTGTTCTTCTTCAAAATTAAACCTTAAAACATCAGCTTTATTTTTCAATATTTCATTAATTTCTTTTCTGTATTTTTGAACATTCATTAATCCCTTTTTCACTTCTTTATTAATGTCTGTTTGATCAATAAGTATGTAGCCTATATCATTTGTCATATACTTTAAAAAAGCTTTTGCACAAGCTAATTGAATATCAGTTTTTAATTGTCCAATATTATTAGGGCACTCATATAGAAGATAAGCTATTAAGGCATTCTTTTCTATATATATACTTTTATTTAAACGCTTAGATTCTGATTTTATAAATTCAATTAATAAATAATATTTTTCAATTAACTTTCTTTCTCTAATAGGAGGTATTTCTATAACCATTGGTATTCTTCTAATAAAGGTTCTTAATAAAGTAGATTGAGAGTATTCAGTAGTAGCAGCAATTATTTGAACTTCTACTTTTTCCATATTTTCTGTTTCGCCTAAAGGTCTAAATAAGCCTTTATCTATAAATGTAAAAAACATTTCTTGACCTTGAGGTGGTAATCTATGTACCTCATCTAAAAATAATATTCCACCATCTGATTTTTTTAATAAACCTTCCTTATCTTTATCAGCTCCAGTATAAGCACCTTTTTTCACTCCAAATATATGACTTATAAGAAGCTGTGGATTATCAGCATAATCTGCGCAATTAAATCTAATAAAAGGTGCACCAGAACTAATTATTTTAGATTCCTTAGCAAATTCATACATCAATTCTGCAAACATAGATTTACCTACACCAGTTTCTCCTAAAAGAATTGTGTGAAGACCTCTTGGAGGATATAATATTGCTGCTTTTGCTTGTTGTATTACCTTTTTAAGACTTAAATCTGCTCCAACTATAATATCTAAATTAGATACTTTTGATTCTATATTAGGTTTTTCAATACTATAATTATCTTTTTTCAAGCTATATAAAACTGGTCTACTTTCACTTTT
>JARIDB010000177.1 GCA_029257045.1 Clostridium sp. | reverse complement strand
TGTACAAATTGCAAATAAAGTAATATTAGTTAAATTCAATAAAGCAAGTAGTTTAGTAATAACTTTAAATGCAAAGGCAATGTGTATAACTGCTGTTACAAGTGGTAAGAAAAATACCATTAATACCTGACTTCCAATTGACTTTTTAACTTCTGCTTTGCTCATACCAACCTTTTGCATAATTTCAAAACGATTTTTATCATCATAGCCTTCTGAAATTTGTTTATAGTAGATAATTAATACTGTTGCCATAATAAACAATGTACCTAAGAAAATTCCAAGAAAGAATAAACCACCATATAATGAGAAGAAGGATTCTCTAGATTCTTCTAAACTTTCAGCAAATCCATTGACAGAGTTTTCTTGTAGTTTGTCTTGAATTGCAAAGGTTAAGTTTATTTCACTTTCAGCATCACTATCAGTATCAAAAGCATAATAATAAGATAAATCCTTGGTATCATCATTACTTTCACTACTAGATAGACATACCTTTTGGATAGTTTCTTCATCTGGAACAATAATATAGTAGGTATTAACTAACATAGCAGAGTCCATTCCGTCAGTATTTAAAGTATTTATACGTTCTTTTATTTTAAATTCATTACCTGAAATACTTATACTATCATTTACAACTTTACCTCTAAAAGAAAATAGTAATATTTCATTTTCATTTAAAGTAGCAGATTGATTTTGTATACGGTTATATTCACTCAAAGATATAAGGTTTACCATACTTATATTTGTAGAAGAGAAGGATTCAGAACTTGTTACAGAAAAAGAGTTTTTATCTTGTGTCATAATTAAAGGCATTGAACGATATCTAACTATATTATTAATAGAAATATCCAATTTCTTTGCTTCTTCTGTTATCATATTATCTAATATTTGTGATGTTTCATTAGATACATTTTTTGCACTTACTGAAATATTACGTGGATATCTTGTTCTTAGTAAGTTATCCATACCTATGTATAGTGATACTGTAGTAGATAACATTACAAGAACAGCAGTTGAAAGAATACATATATTGGCTAGCCCGACTGCATTCTGCTTCATACGATAAATCATACCTGAAACATTTATAAAGTTATTAGTTTTATAATAAAATTTCTTGTTTTTTCTTAGAATTTTTAGCAAAGCAATACTACCTACAGTAAATAAAGCATAAGTTCCTATTATAACTAGAATTACTGCTAAAAAGAATTTATTTAGCGCACCTAAAGGAGATTCTGTTGTCAGGGCTATATAGTAACCTGATACAAGACAAAGGACACCAAATAAAGTAAGAATCCATTTTGTTTTTGGTTCTTTTTCACCTGATTCACTACCTTTAAGCAATTCAATTGGTCTTGCAAGGTGAATTTGTCTTAAATTATTTATTAATGTTAAAACAAAAATAATACCAAAGAGAATAGCGGTTATAGCAATTGATTGGATAGAGATAAAAAATCCCATCTGTACTTTAAAGTTTAAAAGTTTAAGTAAAACTAAAAACATTAATTTACTTAAAAGAATACCTAAAGTTAATCCAACTATAATACTAATAATAGCAACAAAAAAGGTTTCTAAAAACAATACTTTGGCAATATGCTTTTTCTCCATTCCTAGGATATTATATAATCCAAGTTCTTTCTTACGACGTTTAATAAGAAAGCTATTAGTGTAAAAAAGAAATATTATAGAAAAGAAGCCTATAACATAAGTCCCTAAATTCAATAAGGTTTTTAGTAAATTTCCTCCAGACATACTGTTTAATCCTTTATTTACTGAGATAAAATGCATTATATAGAACATTATGATTGTACCAATACAAGTTAGTATATATGGGAAATAGGTCTTTCCATTCTTTTTAATGTTGGTAATAGCAAGTTTAGCATAAAAGGAGTTATTCATTTTTGCCACCACCTGTAGCAATTATAGTTAGTGTATCCGAGACTTTTTGATACATTTCTTCCTTTGACATTGAACCTTTATATATTTGATGGAATACTTCACCATCTTTAATAAATAGTACACGGTTAGCGTGGCTTGCAGCTTTAGTACTGTGAGTAACCATTAATATAGTTTGACCTTCTTTATTAATATCAGCAAATAATCGAAGTAAATCATCAGTTGCACGAGAATCAAGGGCACCAGTAGGTTCATCGGCAAGAATAAGTTTAGGACTAGTAATTAGAGCTCTTGCAACAGCAGCTCTTTGTTTTTGACCACCAGAGACTTCATAGGGATATTTCTTTAAAATATCGCTGATACCAAGTTTATTAGCTATAAGATTCAAAGGGCCATTCATTTCATCAAAAGATTTACCAGATAGAACAAGAGGTAGAAAAATATTATCCTGTAAAGAAAAGGTATCAAGTAAATTGAAATCTTGAAATACAAAGCCAAGATTATCACGACGGAATTTAGAAATCTCCTTTTCTTTTAGATTAACAATACTTTTACCATTAATTAGTACCTCGCCACTTGTTGGTTTATCAAGGGAAGCGAGTATATTTAAAAGGGTGGTTTTTCCTGAGCCAGATTCACCCATTATAGCTACAAATTCTCCCTCTTCTACAGAGAAAGAGACATCGGATAGAGCTTTAACATGATTTCCACCAAAACGAGTAGTATATATTTTTTTAATATTTTTAACTTCTAAAATTTTCATAACTTTACCTCCAAAACTTTTATCCTGTTAAGTATAACAAAAAGAGAAAATGACCTACCATAACTTTGGCTTACATTTCCCCCTCTAATCTTACAATTTTGTAAGGTTTGATATATCTAAAATTTAAATTATAAGTGAAGATCATTCTTGTATAGTTTAAGGAATAACTTACATTGATTCAATATAAGATTTATAGTTGTAATTAATATTTTACTCTATATATATTTCAATGGTTGTTAGATTAATAATAACTTTACTACCTTTCCCAACCTGAGACTCCATAGTTATAGTGTGGGTAAGCTTATTTAAAATTTGTTTACATAAGTATAATCCTATGCCGGTAGATTTTTTATCTGATCGTCCATTGTAACCAGTAAAACCTTTTTCAAAGACACGAGGTAAATCTTCAGCCTGAATACCAATTCCTGTATCTTCAATAACCAGAGTCTTTTCTGAAGTTTTATCCAGGTATATTGAAATAGTGCCATTTGGAGTATATTTGAGAGCATTTGATATAAGTTGTTCTATTACAAATACTAGCCACTTTTCATCAGTTAATACATTACAGTTTAATTCTGTAAAATTAAGATTAATCTTTTTTCTTATAAATATTTTTGCATATTTACGAACTACCTGCTTTACTATATCATCAAGGCTATATTTCTTTAATAAGAGGTCGGAGGACATACTTTCAAGACGTAAATATTGGAGTGCAAATTCTACATACTCTTCAATCTTGAAAAGTTCCATTGATAACTCTCTATTTTCTTCATTATCTTGAGATTGAAGGAGCAAGCTCATAGCAGCAATAGGTGTCTTAATTTGATGTGCCCATAATGTATAATAATCCATTAAGTCGGTACGACTCATATCAGCATTATAAGCAATATTAATTTTATCTTTATGAATAATAGTGATTAAATCATTATAATCTTGTTGAATAATATCCGTAGAAATAGGCAAGTCACCAATATTAAATTTAACTGTTTCTTTTAGTTTACATAATAATTTATGCAGCTTATAGTATTTAAAAAAGTCTATTATAAAGAATAAACAAGCAATAGTTAAAGATAATGAAAGAGCATATAATACAGGTTCTACAGATAAGTTATAAAGCCAAAAAACCGTAGAAGATATTAAGGAAAACAAACACAATAGAATAAATTCTTTAATGTGTAGTCTAAAATATGAAATTATAACTTTAAAAAATTCTGTCTTTTTCATGTTATTCCACCAAATATCCTATTCCTTTTTTAGTTGTAATAAAATTAGGAAGTCCTACATCCTGCAATTTTTTACGTAGACGAGTTATATTAACTGTTAAGGTATTATCATCAATATAGCTGTCTGTTTCCCAAAGCCTTGTCATAATAACATCTCTGGATACAGTTTTTCCTTTGTTTTCAAGAAGAATTTGAAGTATCTTATTATCATTTTTTGATAGTTCAATTTTCTTACCATCATAGGTTAAGGTAGAATCACTTGTATTTAGGATTGCACCTTTATGTTCTATAAGATTGCTTTGTCCTGAGAAGTCGTAGGTACGGCGTAATAAAGCCTGAACTTTTGCTGTAAGAACATTAAGATCAAAAGGCTTTGAAATAAAATCATCGCCACCCATGTTCATAGCCATAACTATGTTCATGTTATCTGAAGATGAGGAGATAAATATAATAGGAACCTTAGATACCCTTCTAATTTCACTACACCAATGATAGCCATTGAAAAAAGGAAGAGAAATATCTAAAAGAACAAGCTGGGGATCATATGAAACAAAGGTAGAAAGGACATCTTTGAAGTTAGTAACAGATTCCGCTTCAAATCCCCAAGACTCTATATGATTTTTTATTGTTTTTGAAATTATAAGATCATCTTCGACGATGAGTATTTTATACATTTAGTATCCTCCTAAACTATGGTAGTAGTAATGTAAAAGTAAATTAAAAAAGCAAATATTATTAATTAATTAAGTACTTAATTAAAAGTCTAACATATCAAACTTAATAACAGCAAGGTATTAACTATATATTTCAAGAGCAGATATAGCTGATTAAAAGGTATATATATTAAAAAAGTAAAGGAAATTTGATTTTTAGGGATGGAATAATTTGTATTAATACACTTTTTAATTATAGGGAAACATAGTTTTGTAAAATACTCAATTAATAATAAGAGGAAACTATGAAAAAATTTTCAAAGTATTTTTTATTTGTAGTTACTTTTACAGTATTTCAATTATCTTTGAATAA
>JARIDB010000024.1 GCA_029257045.1 Clostridium sp. | reverse complement strand
GAGAAAGGAACGAAAATTTTAACTTATATAAATAAAGGTCTTATTTTTTGTAAGATAAATGAAAACATATATAAATTAATAAAATACTCCATACCAACTCTTGAGGAAGTTAAATTAAAATTAGATTCTATAATAGGAGTTAAGGAACTTAAGGAATTCTTATTAAATGTAGAAAATAATATTAAGGTTCAAAAAATAAGAGGAAAACTTGGACTTAGAAAATCTAGTATTTCATTGAATATGATATTTGCAGGTAATGCAGGAACAGGAAAAACTAATGCTGCAAGAATAACATATAGATATTTAAATTCCCTTGGAATACTAGCAAAGGGAATATTAGTTGAAGTAAGTAAATCAGATTTTATTTCTGAAAACTTAAATGATACTGCAAAGAGAACTAATGAAATTATAAACTCAGCTTTAGGAGGAGTCTTATTTATAGATGAAGCTTATGCTTTATGTGAAGGTGAAGATGATAAGATTGGTAAAGAAATTGTTGATTCTCTTCTTAAAGGAATAGAAGATAACAGGGAAAACCTGGTTGTTATTTTAGCTGGTTATGAAAAGGATATGGAAAAGTTTTTATCTATTAATCAGGGGCTAAAATCAAGGTTTCCCAACATAATACACTTTGAGGATTTTACACCAACAGAAATGTATGAGATAGCTTTAGAAATTGCTAAATCAAAGGGATATAGAATTGCAAAGAATGTAAAGAAAGAATTAATAGATTTATTTATAAGAAATCAGTTAACAGGTAAGAGCGATTTAGGAAATGCAAGGTTTGTTAGAAATATTATAGAAAATGCTATTGTATATTCTTCAAGAAAATATATATATAATAATAAGAGTGAAATTGACCTTTTGGAAAGAGAAGATTTTAACTTTAAAGTTAGTACTAAGTTTAATTTAGATGATAAGCTTAAGGAAATCATAGGATTAGAGGAAGTTAAAAATTTACTAAGAAATCAATACAAATTATTAGTTGCTCAAGAAAAAAGGAAATCTGTTGGAGTAAACACTAAAATTGATCAGAATCTAAATATGGTTTTTGTAGGAAATCCAGGTACAGGAAAAACTAGTATTGCAAGATTGGTAGCGCAGATGCTAAACAGTATGGGATTATTAAAGGTAGGTCAGATGATTGAAACAGATAGATCTAGCTTTGTATCAAATATTCCTGGAGAAACTAGTAGAAAAACAGAAGAAAAATTTAAAGAAGCAATAGGTGGAGTTTTATTTATAGATGAAGCTTATACTTTGGCTAATGATTCTTTAGGAAGAGAAGCTATTGAGACTTTATTAAAATTAGTTGAGGATTATTCAAAAGAAGTAATTGTAATTTTAGCTGGTTATGAAAAGGAAATGGAAGATTTCTTTGATGTTAACATAGGGCTTAGATCAAGATTTCCTCTTTGGACAAATTTTGAAGATTATAATCCGAATGAATTATTAGAAATGGCTATAAGATTAGTTGAATCCAAAGGATTTAGATTATCTAAAAATGGGAATATATCTCTAAAGAAAAGTTTTGTTGAAATATATGAAAATTCAGATTCTTCTTCAGGGAATGGCAGACTTGTTAGGAACTATGTTGAAAACCTTATAAGAATCCAAAGTATAAGAATTGCAGAGGAAGATATTAGTGTTTATGAAATGAATTTAATTACTGCAAAAGATATTGAAAAATTAAATAATTCAAATTATGATAATGAATTTGACTTAGAAGAAAGAATAAAAGATATAATAGGAAAAGAAGAAGTAAAAGAATTTTTAAGAAATGAATATAAATTAGTAAGAATAAAAGAGAAAAGAAGAAAATATGGCTTATCAACAGATATAAGCAAATATATGAATGTCATCTTTACTGGAGACGAAGGAACGGGGAAAAGAACGGCATTAAATATATTATCTGAAATATATTACAGTGTTGATATAATAAAAGCTAAAAAGATTCTAGAATTAAATAAAGAAGATTTTATTGAAAAGATAAATAAAAACATATCAATAGAAGAAATTTTAAATAAACATATAGGAAAGATGATTTATATTCATGAATCAGATTTTCTAGGTGAAGATAAATATAAGAAAGTTATTAAAGATCTGGAAAGGTTTATTGATAAGAACAGTAATAGGATTATTATAATTTTATCTGGGAAAGAAGAAAAAATGAAAAAGATTTTAGATAGAAACCCAGGAATAAATTTTAGGTTTCCTTCAATAGTAAATTTTGAAGATTACAAAGGCGAAGAATTATATAATATGGCTATTACTATATTAGAAAGAAAGAAATATGTTATAGATGATGAAACTAAAAGTATTTTAAAAGATTCTGTTATAGAAATATACTTAAATGAATCTATAAATATTAAAAATGGTCTTATGATAAATCAATATTTAGATTTAATAATAAGGGAACAAAGTATAAGGGTTTACGATTTGA
Organism: Clostridium sp.; assembly: GCA_029257045.1. Taxonomy (GTDB): domain Bacteria; phylum Bacillota; class Clostridia; order Clostridiales; family Clostridiaceae; genus Clostridium. Next base: position 18,296 of record JARIDB010000024.1, on the reverse strand, counting down.
AAACAAATTCAAAGGAAGAAATTAATAAAATTACAAAAGAAGATATAATTAAAGGTACAAATAAATTATTTTTGAAAAATGTTTTAAATAATAATTCGATTATTAATTAATGAAAGAATAAAGGAACTGTATTAATTTTGCTAATACAGTTCCTTTTAATTATATAGTTATTTAGTATATTTTTTTGCATCATCAAAATGAGCTTTAAAATAACCTTCATCTAATGTGCCTTTTAAAGATGTATATAAAGTATCACCAAAATAAATAGCAACTTTATCTACATTATAATTATAGGCGTAGGTATTAATTAAGGAAGCCATCAATCCACTTTCAGTATTTATTCCAAGAGCCATATTCTGGAGAAAGTTTTCAGAAAAAACTACAGTTAATACTCCATTTTCTTCATCTAATTTAGCAGAAGTAACCTCTGCTTTATCACTTAAAGATAAAAAGCTATCTGATGGCATATTATTTTTTAGTGACTTAGTTAAAGCGGTTACTAAAGCATTGTCTTCAACTGTAATTTCTTCATCAAAATAATAAAGCTGAAGTTCTTCACGATTAAAGGCATAAACTCTGCAGAGTTTATTAGTAATTTTTTTGTTATCTTCAGTATTTGATTTATTGTTATTAGTGTTTTGATTTAAGGTATCTTCTTTAGTATCTTTATCCCCTTGTAAAGGTGGTTTTATATCTTCCTTATCCTCAGTTTCTTTTGAAGGGGTATTGGGAGTGAAAAGCTTGTTACATCCAATTAAGGAAAGAAAAGAAATTACTAATAATGAAAAAACAACTATTTTCTTTTTCATAGGATCCTCCTTAAAATTAAATAGTAAAAAAATATAAATATGGTATAATATATATATATTATAAACAAATATTAAAGTGTAATAAAAAAATTATAATATAAATAGTAAATTAATACAGGCGTAAAGACTTTTATTAAAGTGCTAGATAGAATATAACAATGTTTATAAGTGAAATTGATAATTAAACATCGGTTTTCAAATAAATAAAAATTAAAGGGAGTAAAGATGAGAAAGAAAGAAAAAAAGATTTTAATCCTATTAATAATAATATCTATAATATTATTAAATTTATACTTAATAAAAGATAAAATAGGGTTTTATATAAATATAGGGAGAAAGTACACTAAGTATTTAAACGAAGAATATATTAATTATAACAATGATTCTTATAATAAAGATAATATAGATAAAATAAATTCAATAAATTATTTAGATGTGGAATATAAAAATGTTAATGGAAAATCTTTAAAGCTTGATATTTATGGACCTGAAAAGGATTTGAAAAAAGGATCTCCTGTTATTATTTATATTCATGCAGGTGGTTGGGCTTATGGTAATAAAGAGATTCCAAAGACAATTGAACCAATAATAAGACCTTTTAGAGAAGAAGGATATACAATAATAAGTGTAGAATACGAGCTTATGGATAAGAATGAGATCTTTGAGAAACAAGTAAGTGATATAAAAGACTGTATAAGGTGGATTTATAAAAATAAAGAGGTATATGATTTTGATACTGAAAATATAGGGATTATAGGGATTTCTTCAGGAGCTCATTTAGGTATGATGGCATCTTATAGTGAAGATGAGGATTTTGTTGGAACTTATGAATTAAAAGATTACCCATCAAAAGTTAAATATATGATAGATTTATTTGGGCCAACAGATCTTAGCACATTAGAGGAAAGCCTAAGTAAATTTAATTTAGAGAAAACAGTTTTAAACTCTCTTATAGATAAGCAAGAAATAATTGCTAAATTTAGTCCTATAAATTATATAAAGAATAGAGAAACAAATACTTTAATAATTCATAGCAAAAAAGATGACATAGTTCCTTATGAAAATTCAGAAAAGCTTTATAATAAGCTAAAAGAAAATAATAGTAAGGTTGAAATGCTAACTCTTGACGAAACAAGTCATGACTTTTCTAGCTCTAATGATAAAGAATTAATTGAAATTGGATTAAGGATTTTTAAATATATAGCTAAAAATATGTAAAAGAGAAATTTGAACTAAATAAGATTATAAAATCTTAAATATTTTGATAATTTAAGAAATAAACTTATCAAAATGATAAAGAAAGCAAAAAACAAGCTAAGAGATTGGAAAACACAGAGCTTAACCAAAGTGATAAAGAATTATTGAAATGATAATTCTTTATTTTTTATGTAAAATCCTTTACATAATAGGGGGGATTATAGCTATAAAACATAAAAAGACAGAGAAAAACCTTGAAAAACTTGGCATGCTAATTGCTATATATATTAGCGTAGATTGGTATAAAGTGAATATTACTATATTCATAATATGAGGAGGATAAAAATTATGGACTTCAATGGTATTAAATTAAAAGCAGAGGGTTATGAAACCCAAATGACTAAATTCTTAAGAGACTTAATTGCTATTCCTGGTGAAAGCGCAGAAGAAGAAGGTGTTGTTAAAAGAATAGCACAAGAAATGAAAGCTGTAGGCTTTGATAAAGTTGAAATAGATCCACAAGGTAACGTTTTAGGATATATGGGAACTGGTAAAACATTAATAGGCTTTGATGCTCATATTGATACAGTTGGTATAGGAAACAGAGCTAACTGGAGTTTTGACCCATATGAAGGATATGAAACAGAAACTGAAATAGGTGGACGTGGTACTTCTGATCAATTAGGAGGAATAGTTTCATCTGTTTATGGTGCTAAGATAATGAAAGATTTAGGTCTTTTAAATGAAAAATATACAGCATTAGTTGTTGGTTCAGTTCAAGAAGAAGACTGTGATGGACTTTGCTGGGAATATATAATAAAAGAAAGTAAAATTAGACCTGAATTTGTAGTTTCTACAGAGCCAACAGATGGTGGAATCTATAGAGGACAAAGAGGTCGTATGGAAATTCGTGTTGATGTTCAAGGAGTTTCATGCCATGGTTCAGCTCCAGAAAGAGGAGACAATGCAATTTATAAAATGGCTGAAATATTAACAAATATTCGTGATCTTAACGAAAATGACGCGGCTGATGATAAAGAAATCAAAGGCTTAGTAAAAATGTTAGATGAAAAACATAATGCAGAATGGAAAGAAGCTAACTTCTTAGGAAGAGGTACTGTTACAACTTCTCAAATATTCTATACTTCACCAAGCCGTTGTGCAGTTGCTGATTCATGTTCAATTTCATTAGACCGTCGTATGACAGTAGGTGAAACTTGGGAAAGTTGTTTAGAAGAAATTCGTGAACTTCCAGCTGTTAAGAAATACAATGGAACAGTAAGTATGTACAACTATGATAGACCAAGCTATACAGGCTTAGTATATCCAATTGAATGTTACTTCCCAACTTGGGTAATTCCAGAAGATCATGAAGTAACAAAAGCAATGGAAGAAGCATACAAAGGTCTTTATGGAACAACAAGAAGTGGTGCTGCTAAAGCTGATGAAATGAGAAAAGCTCGTCCACTTACTGATAAATGGACATTCTCAACAAATGGAGTATCAATAATGGGACGTAATGGAATTCCTGTAATAGGATTCGGACCTGGTGCAGAAGCACAAGCTCATGCTCCAAATGAAATGACTTGGAAAGAAGATTTAGTTAAATGTGCTGCTGTTTATGCTGCATTACCAACAATTTACTGTGAAAAAAAATAATATAATAAAAGTATTTAACAAGGAAGAATAAATCCTTCCTTGTAAAACATAAACAATTTATATTTAATAAAATTTTTAAATGATGAAGGGTAGGAATAATAAAATGAATTTAATGGATAAATACGTTAATAAGCTAAACGGACTAAAATTTGACAATATGTACAACAATGATTTTATGTTAACTTGGGAAAAATCAAACGATGAATTAGAAGCTGTGTTTACAGTTGCTGAAGCATTGAGAACGTTAAGAGAAAATAACATTTCTTCAAAAATATTTGATAGTGGTCTTGGAATATCATTATTCAGAGATAACTCAACAAGAACAAGATTCAGTTTTGCTTCAGCTTGTAACCTTTTAGGATTAGAAGTTCAAGATTTAGATGAAGGAAAATCACAAGTAGCTCACGGAGAAACTGTTAGAGAAACTGCTAACATGGTATCATTCATGGCTGATGTTATCGGAATAAGAGATGATATGTATATCGGAAAAGGTAATACTTACATGAGAGAAGTATCACAAGCAGTTAGAGAAGGACATGAAGAAGGAACTTTAGAGCAAATACCAACACTTGTTAACTTACAATGTGATATAGATCACCCAACTCAAGCTATGGCTGACGCATTACACTTAATCAGTGAATTTGGTGGAATTGAAAACTTAAAAGGTAAGAAAGTTGCTATGTCATGGGCTTACTCTCCATCATATGGTAAACCATTATCAGTTCCTCAAGGAATAATTGGATTATTAACAAGATTCGGTATGGATGTTGTTTTAGCTCATCCAGAAGGTTATGAAGTTATGGGAGAAGTTGAAGAAGTTGCTAAGAAAAATGCCGCTGCTTCAGGTGGATCATTTACAAAAACTAACTCAATGGAAGAAGCATTCAAAGATGCTGATATAGTATATCCAAAGAGCTGGGCTCCATTCGTTGCTATGGAAAAAAGAACTGAATTATACGGAAACGGAGATTTCGATGGAATAGATACTTTAGAAAAAGAATTATTAGCTCAAAATGCTAAACATCAAGATTGGCAATGTACTGAAGAATTAATGAAAACAACTAAAGACGGAAAAGCTTTATACCTACACTGCTTACCAGCAGATATTACTGGCGTAAGCTGTAAAGTTGGAGAAGTTGATGCTTCAGTATTCGATAGATACAGAAAGCCTCTATACAAAGAAGCTAGTTACAAGCCATATGCTATAGCTTCAATGATATTCTTAAGCAAAATTAAGAACCCACAAGAAACATTAGCTAAATTAGAAGCTACTGCAAAATTAAGACAAGTTAAATAATATAATTTATAAATTAGTAAAGGCTTTTATCTAAAACTTAGATAAAAGCCTCTACAATATAATTAGCAATTTTATAAAAATATCTATTTTTCAAAATCGAGGGAGAGAAATTATGAAGAAAAAAATAGTAATAGCCTTAGGTGGAAATGCTTTAGGTAATAATTTAGAAGAACAAATGGTAGCTGTAAAATCAACAGCAAAAGCTATTGTTGACTTAATAGAAGAAGGAAATGATGTTGTAATATCTCATGGAAATGGGCCACAAGTTGGAATGATTAACATAGCTATGGGAGATATAGTTAAAAAAGACAAAAAGTATTCAGAAGTTCCAATGTCAGTTTGTGTTGCGATGAGTCAAGGATATGTTGGATATGACCTTCAAAACACAATAAGAGAAGAACTTTTAAATAGAAATATAAATAAAGGTGTATCAACTATAATAACTCAAGTTGAGGTTGATGGATCAGATAAAGCTTTTGAAAACCCAACAAAACCAATTGGTAGCTTTATGACTAAAGAAGAAGCTGATGAATTAATTAAAAAAGGTGAGAATGTAATTGAAGATGCAGGTAGAGGATATAGAAGAGTAGTTGCTTCTCCAAAGCCACAAAGTATTATTGAAATAGATACTATTAAGAGCTTAGTAGATGCTGGACAGGTTGTTATAGCTTGTGGCGGTGGTGGTATTCCAGTTATTAAAGAAGGAAATCATCTAAAAGGAGCAAGTGCAGTAATAGATAAAGATTTTGCTAGCTGTACTTTAGCTAAAGAATTAGATGCTGACTGTTTAATAATATTAACAGCTGTAGAAAAAGCAGCAATAAACTATGGTAAAGAAAATGAAAAATGGTTAGGACAAGTTTCTGTAGAAGAAATGAATAAATATGTTGAAGAAGGTCACTTTGCTCCAGGTTCAATGAGACCTAAAGTAGAAGCTGCTATTGACTTTGCTAATTCTAAAGAAGAAAGATACTCACTTATAACTTTACTTGAAAAGGCTAAAGATGGCATATTAGGAAAAACAGGAACTATAGTTAAATAATTAAATTTTGAAGATTTTTAGGAGGCTTAACAATGAGCGAAAAAATATTATGGAGAGAAAATACTCTTCCTAAAACAAAAGTTGAAAATGACTTAGATTTCTTAAATCTAAAGGAAATAACTAAGGCTAAAGATTTCCACAAGAGTTTCCCTGAATATACAGTAACACCACTTGTAAATTTAGATAACTTAAGCAAGAAATTAGGATTAAAAGGAATTTATTTAAAAGATGAATCTTATAGATTTGGCTTAAATGCGTTTAAGGTTCTTGGTGGTTCTTATGCAATGGCTAAATATTTAGCACAAAAGTTAAATAAAGATATATCAGAATTACCATACGAAAAATTAGTATCTGATGAAGTTAAAAATGAACTTGGAGATATTACTTTCGTAACAGCTACTGATGGAAATCATGGAAGAGGAGTTGCTTGGACTGCTAACAGACTTAAACAAAAATCTGTAGTTTACATGCCAAAGGGTTCTTCTTTAACAAGACTTGAAAATATCAGAAAAGAAGGAGCTACTGCTTCAATTGAAGACATGAATTATGATGATGCTGTTAGACTTGCTGCTAAATATGCAGATGAACATAATGGTTTAGTAGTTCAAGATACAGCTTGGGAAGGTTATGAAGAAATACCTACATGGATAATGCAAGGATATGGAACAATGGGACTTGAAGCTTTAGAACAATTAAGAAATACTTTTAAAGTAGAAAGACCTACTCATATATTCCTACAAGCTGGTGTTGGATCAATGGCAGCTGGAATTCAAGGATTCTTTGCTTCAGTATTTGGAGAAGATTGCCCAACAACTGTAGTTGTAGAAGCAAAAGAAGCTGCTTGTTATTATGAATCAGCAGTGGTGAATGATGGTAAACCAGTGGCGGTTGGTGGAGATATGCCAACAATTATGGCTGGACTTGCTTGTGGAGAAGTAAATATAATAGGTTTTGAAGTTCTTAAGAACTATGCAAAAGCTTTTGTTTCAGCTCCAAACTATGTAGCAGCTAACGGTATGAGAATACTTGGAAATCCAATTAATGGAGATAAAAAAGTAGTTTCAGGAGAATCAGGAGCAGTTACATTAGGATTAGTTTATGAATTAATGACTAATCCACAATACAAAGAACTAAAAGATAATATAAAACTTGATGAAAATTCAAAAGTTCTTGTATTTAGTACTGAAGGAGATACAGATCCAGATAAGTACAGAGAAATAGTTTGGGAAGGTACTTATAACAGATAATTATAACAACTATATAGTGAAGTATGTAACCGAGGGGAGTAAAATCCTTTCGGTTATTTTTTTTCAAAGCTTCTCTTTTTTGTATAATAATAAATTGTAAATTTGGTAAGGATAAAATATAAGTTAATAAATTGTTACATTACTTCATATTTCATATATAGTTCATATAAATTAAATACTATAAATACAATGACTAGACATAAGATCAAGTTAAACTTGATTAAGATAGAATTTAAACTCTTTCTAGATATTAGTTGAAATTTATATAGGTGTTACAATGTTAATTTCTATATTTATAGATTAATTGAATATTATAAGGGCTAGACATTAAAAGATTAAGAAAAGATATTCTAGGAGGGAAAACATGTTATCATTAAAAAACATTAAAAAGTCTTATATAACAGGTGAATTTAAACAAGTAGCATTAAATGGAGTAAGTTTAAAATTTAGAGAAAATGAATTTGTTGCAATACTTGGACCTAGTGGTTCAGGAAAAACCACATGCCTTAATATTGTAGGAGGGTTAGATAAATATGATAGTGGAGATTTAATTATTAATGGAAAATCCACAAGAGAATTTAAAGACTCTGATTGGGATGCTTATCGTAACAATAGTATAGGATTTATTTTTCAAAGCTATAATCTAATTGGTCATTTAAATATATTAGATAATGTAGAAATGGGTATGACTTTAAGTGGAGTATCTGGCCAAGAAAAATACAAAAAGGCATTGGAAGTTTTAGAAAGAGTGGGACTTAAAGAGCATGTTCACAAAAAACCAAACCAATTATCAGGTGGACAAATGCAAAGAGTTGCTATTGCAAGAGCTTTAGCTAATGATCCAGACATTATCTTAGCAGATGAGCCTACAGGAGCTTTAGATACTAAAACTAGTATTCAAATAATGGAGCTTATAAAGGATATAGCTAAAGATAAATTAGTAATAATGGTTACCCATAATCCAGAACTTGCAAAGGAATACTCAGATAGAATAGTTGAATTTAGAGATGGAAGTGTAATTTCAGATACTAATCCTTTAGAAGAAGAAAAAAGTATCCTATCTTATAATTTAAAGAAAACAAGTATGAGTTTCTTTACAGCCTTAAAGCTTTCGGCTATGAATATAAAAACAAAAAAATGGAGAACATTACTTACGGCATTTGCTTCAAGTATAGGTATTATAGGAATAGCTTTAATTTTATCTTTATCTAATGGTTTTGATAAACAGATAAGTGTTTTTGAGTCTGATACTTTATCTGGTTTTCCAATTACAATAAATAAAAGTGCAACAGAAGTAGATATAAATGAGATGAAATCACAAAGAAAAAATATGCTTGGAAAGGGAGATAATGAAGGAAAGTTCCCAGAAGAAGAAGCAATCTATCCATATAATTCAGCAGAAAATACTAGGGTTCATACAAATAACATTACAAGAGATTACATGGATTATATAGAAAATATGGATAAAAGCCTTATATCAGGTCTTTCATATACTCGTTTAGTAAATATGAATTTAGTAAAGATGGATAAAGATATAGCAAGTACAATAAGTTCTAAAGATTTAAATTTATCGTCTTATCCAGTAAGTTTAGGAAATCCTGAAGATGGATATTTACAAAAGAGCTATGACCTATTATATGGAGAATATCCAAGTTCTATAAATGATTTAATTTTAGTTGTAGATGAGTATAATAAAATTGATACTAAAATTTTAGATGCTTTAGGAATAGATATTAAAGATAAAGAAAAAATAGACTTTAATGATATTGTTGGATATAAAATAAAAGCAGTTTTAAATGATGATTATTATAAAAAAGCAGGAAATTATTTTACTTTAACTGCAAATCCAAATGATATGACAAGTTTATATAATAATGAAAATTCAATACCTTTAAAAATAAAAGGAATTTTAAGACTTAAAAAAGATATTAAAATACCAGTTTTATCATCTGGAGTTTCTTACTCTGATGAGTTAAGTAGATATTTTATAAAAAATGCTAAAAATTCAGAAATTGTAAAAGCACAAGAAAGTGTAAGTTATAATGTGCTTACAGGACAAAATTTTGAAGTAGGTACAACAAATTATCAAATGGGTCCACCCAATCCTCAAATGGGTATGAATCAAAATCAAAGTAATACTAAAGAAAGTGTTTTATCAGCTCTTGGAGCTAGTGAAGTTCCTTATATGGTAACACTTTATCCGAAAGATTTTACAACAAAAGATTCTGTAATTTCTTACTTAGATGGTTGGAATGAAGGAAAAGAAAAAGAAGATATGATAATATACAACGATATGGCAAGCACCTTTGTAAGTTTATCTGGTGGTATAATGGATGGAATTACAATGGTATTAGTAGCCTTTGCAGCAATTTCATTAGTAGTTTCACTAATAATGGTTGGAATTATTACTTATATATCAGTACTTGAAAGAACAAAGGAAATAGGAGTACTAAGAGCTCTTGGAGCAAGAAAGAAAGATATTACAAGAGTATTCAATGCTGAGACATTTATAGTTGGAAGTTTATCTGGAATTCTTGGAATATTAATAGCTTGGCTTTTAACATTCCCAGTAAGTAGTATATTATACAAATTAACAGATTTAAAGGGAGTTGCTGTATTAAACCCAGTACATGCAATTTCACTTATAATAATAAGTGTATGTTTAACTATGATAGGTGGATTTATTCCAGCTAAAATGGCATCTAAGAAAGACCCTGTAGAAGCATTAAGAACGGAATAAATTAAAATATAATTAAAAGTAGACTAATATAAATTTTAAATTAGGGACTGGTGCAAAAAAATAAGATAAATAAAAATGTAGACTATATAGAGATAGCTATAAAAGACTATGGAGCAGGCATGGATGAATATACTAAAGACCATGTATTCGATAAATTTTATCAAGGTGATAAATCAAGAAATGAAATAGGATATGGTCTTGGAATGTCCATAGTTAAAAGAATAGTTGAATTATCTAAAGGAAATATAGAGGTTAAAAGTAAATTAAATGAAGGAACAGAATTTATAATTAAATTAAATAGAATATAGTAATAATTAACAACTGACAATTAACAATTCAGGAAATAATTTAGCATAGCTGAATTAATAAAATTATATTTAAAAAACTCCGTAGAGTTTTATCCTAAATTGTTAATTATTCATTGTTAATTAAATTAGCACTTACGTAGAAAAGCTTTCATTGTAGTTACTATTTTATTAATATCATCTCTATTTACCCAGTAGTGAGTTACAAATCTCATATATCCATTTTCTATAGGATTTATTTTAATTTCATTTTCATAAAAGTAATCTACAAGGGCCTTAGAGTCTATATCAGGATTATTAAACTTAAAGAATACCATATTAATTTCTAAGTTATCAAAATCTACAGTTATATCTTCAAATTTATCAAGTTCTTTAGCAAGTAAAATGGCATTATCATGGTCTTCATTTAACCTTTTGGTCATATCATTTAAAGCAACAATACCAGCTGCTGCAAGGAAACCAGCTTGTCTTAAACCACCACCAAGAATTTTTCTTTTCTTCCTTGCTTTAGAAATAAACTCTGAAGTTCCAGCTAAAATGGAACCAACTGGCGCACAAAGGCCCTTAGACAAACAGCACATAAGAGAATCCGAGTATCTAGTAATTTCTTTAACATCAACACCTAAAGAGGTTGAAGCGTTAAAAATTCTAGCTCCATCTAAGTGAACAGGTAAATTAAACTCCTTAGCAGTATCATAAACTTCCTTCATTTGATCTAAAGTTAAAACATTACCACTAGAATGAGCATTTTCAATGCAAATTAGAGCTGTACTAGGAAAATGTATATTTTCTTCTTCAAATCTAACTCTTTTTAAAATATCTTCTCTAGTTATTACTCCATTTAGAGATTCAATAGTTCTAAGTTGAACCCCAGCAATAATAGAACTTGCCCCGACTTCATGAGCCACTATATGATTAGAATCTGCTATTATAACTTCATTTCCACGGTTGCAATGAGTAAACAAAGCTAATTGGTTTCCAAATGTTCCACTAGGGACAAATAAGGCAGCCTCCATTCCGAAAATTTCAGCAGCTAGTCTTTCAAGTTTATTAACTGTTGGATCATCTCCATAAACATCATCACCAACTTCAGCATTAAACATAGCTTCTTTCATAAAGTCTGGTTGCAAGGTTACAGTATCACTTCTTAGATCTATATATTTTTTCAAAAAAACACCCCATCCTTCAATTAATAGTGAAAATATAATAGTTTGCGATGATTTAGAATGTAGTAATGTCATAAGCAAACTATTATATTTTCACCTTTTTTAGTTAATTCTATTATAATACAGTAAATTAAAATATTGAAATAAATATGAAAATAATATGATGGTAGCCTTTACATAGCACTTAGTTAATTAGAAGAAAAAAAGCTTTTATGTTATTATAGAATTTAGTAGAAATTAAACATAAGAAGTAAAGACAAGAAGGATAGGTGACAAGATGAAAACTAATTATCATACGCATAATTATAGATGTAAACATGCTGTTGGAACAGTTGATGAATATGCAAGGGAAGCAATAAAGGCAGGACTTGAGGAACTAGGATTTTCAGATCATATGCCACATCCAGGTAAAGATATAGATAATAAAAGTAGAATGAAGTACGAAGAACTTAGTGAATTCTTTAAAGAAGTAGATGAAGCTAAGGAAAAATATAAAGATAAAATATCTATTAGAAAGGGTATGGAATGTGAATACTTTGAAGATTACCCTTGGTTATATAATGAACTTAGAGAAGAATATAAGGTAGATTATTTAATACTAGGAGTGCATTTCTTTCCATATAAAGGGGAATGGCTTTATGTTGGAGGTGCTGAACTAGATAAGGATATGCTAGAGGCTTATACTGACTATGTGATTGAGTCTATGAGAAGTAAGAACTTTGTTTATATAGCACATCCAGACTTATTTGGACTTACATATAGGGATTTCGATGAACATTCAATAAAAGCCTCAAGAAGAATACTTGAAACTGCAGAAAAACTAGACATGCCAATAGAAATTAACGTAAATGGCCTTAGAAAGCCAAGGATTAAGTATAATTTAGGTGAAAGATATAGATATCCCATGGAAGAGTTTTGGAAGCTTTCAAAGGAATATAAAGTTAGAAGAATTATAGGAATAGATGCTCATAATCCTATAGAATTACTAGATAGAAAAATGGGAGAAGATTTTGCAAAAGAATTAGGGTTAGAAGTAATAGAAAAATTAGAATTTTAAACAAGAGTGTAACAAAGGTTACGGCATTGCCGTAATCTTTTTGTTATTATATGAATATAAGATTGATTAAAAGAAATGAGGAGAGAAAAGATGAGTTTATATTTAGGTAAAGTTCATTATTGGTTATTTAATAAAATGCTTTGGTTCCAAAACCTTGAGATAGAATTAGTAAACTTAGCTAAAGAAAAGGGAATAGCTGAAGAAGAATTATTAAATTATTTAAAAGATAATTATGGAGATAGAATAGAAAATAAACCTCTTGAAGAATTAATAGATACTGGTAATATTCATGGTTGGCTTCAAGAAAAAATAATAATTTCCGAAAAAAGATTAGCTAAAGTTACAAAGGAATTACTAAATATAGAAGAAATAGAAAAAGACATAGAAAAGATTTATATAAATCAAGGTATAAAAGCTGCAAAGGAAGTAAAAGCAGAAGAAAAGTTAGTAAATAATGCAGAAGAATTATTTAACTTAGTAAATGATTATATTTTAGATGGAATGCCTTGTGATAGAGTAAATGAAGTTTTAGTTCAAGAAGAAAATAAAGTTTTATGGAAAAGAAGAGTTTGTGTTCACGAAAGTATATGGAGTAGTGAAGGGGTAGAAGTTAACTATTTCTATAAATTAAGAGACTTTTGGATTGAAACATTCATAAAAGAAGCAAATAGTAAATTTAGTTATAAAAGATTATCTGAAATAGAAATGATAATAGAAAAAATAAATTAGAGGTGAGAGATATGGATGCTATTGAATTAATGATGGAAGAGCATAAAAATATAAAAACCATGCTTAAAATAATTAGAAAAGTTTCTTTCGGTATAATTAAAGGTAAAACAGTAGACTATGAAGAATTTAATGTAATAATAGACTTTGTAAGAAACTATGCAGATAAACATCACCATCAAAAAGAAGAAGATTATTTATTTAGTAAAATGGTTGAAGAATTAGGTTCTACTGGAGAAAAGCTTGTTAAAAATGGAATGTTAGTTGAACATGATTTAGGAAGATTATATATGAGAAATTTAAAGGAAGCTTTAAAAGAATTAAAAGAAGGTAATGAAGAAGCCATTTTAAATGTTATAGCTAATGCTATAAGTTATTCAAATCATCTTTTAGAACATATTAGAAAAGAAGATAATGTAATATATAAATTTGCTAGAAGAGAACTTAAAGAAGAAACAATTGAAGAAATAAATAAAGAATGTGAAGCTTTTGAAAATAAAACAGAAGATGTAAGAAATAAATACAAAGAAGTAGTAGATAGTTTAGCAAAGAAATATAATATAGTGGAGGAGATATAACATGATAAATAAAGATATGACAATTGGGGAAATAGTAAGATTAAAAGAAGAATCAATAGAAGTTTTAATGAGCTTTGGTATGGGATGTATAGGTTGCCCATCAGCTCAAGCAGAAACACTAGAAGAAGCAGCAAAAGTTCATGGATTAAACTTAGATACTTTATTAGAAGCTTTAAATAAATAATAGTAAAAAATAGAATAAGAATAAAAATGGGTTATCACATATGTATAAAACTATATGTGATAGCCATTTTACTTTTTAAAGAAAAATTATAATAATTTAACGTAAGAATTTACATTTTAATTATTTAAAGGCAATAGATTATTTTTTATAGAACCCTTATAAAAGTTATCATTATTAACCATTAAATTTAATTGATTTAGAACAATTATATATGTATAACCTACTATTGAAAAAGTAATTAACATAGTATATTATAATAAATGAAAAGGTTAACATTGAAATTAAATACATAAAAGGTTATTTTTATATAAAGTCTAGAATAATCTTAATAAAAATATAAAAAAGAGGTGCCTGTTAATGATCAAGAATTTTCAAGAGATTTTACGGAAAGTTAAAAATGAAAATGTTAAAAAGGTTTCAGTAGCTGTTGCACAGGACAAGCATCTTTTAGAGGCTATAAAAGATGCTTATGCTGAGGGAATAGTAGATGCTATATTAATTGGGGATAAGAAAGAAATTAAAGTTATAGCATCAGAGATAGGACTGGACTTAAACAAATTAGAGTTAATTGATGAACCAGATAAAAATAAGGCTGCCTTAAAAGCTGTTGAATTAGTTAGATTAGGCAAGGCTGATATGGTTATGAAAGGACTTATTGATACTAAAACCTTTTTAAAAGCAATTTTAGATAAAGAAGTTGGGTTAAGAACTGGAAAGTTAATGTCTCATGTATCTGTATTTGAAATAAGTACCATTGACAGATTAATTTTTATTACAGATGCAGCATTTAATATGTATCCTGAACTAAAAGATAAAATTGAAATAGTTAAAAATGCAATTACTGTTGCAGAAGCTATAGGTATTGAAAAACCAAAAGTTGCAGCAATATGTGCTATAGAAGTTGTAAATGAAAATATGAAAGCTACAGTTGATGCAGCTATACTTTCTAAAATGAGTGATAGAGGACAAATAGAAAACTGTATAATTGATGGACCACTTGCTATTGATAATGCTTTATCAGAGGAATCTGCTTCTCATAAAGGAATAATAAGTGATGTTGCTGGCAAGGCAGATATATTACTTATGCCAAATATAGAATCAGGAAATGTAATGTATAAAACTTTAACATATACATCAGATTGTAAAAATGGTGGATTATTAGTTGGAACATCAGCTCCAGTTATTTTAACATCAAGAAGTGATAGCAAAGAAAGTAAAGTCTATTCAATAGCTCTAGCTGCTTTAGTAGCTAATAAAAGAGTTAAAGATAGAGTTTAAACACACCTTAATTACTAATATTCAGCAAATGATCCTTTTGTATAATTAAAAATCCTAAATTATTTTCTTTAATTTTAATAAATGTTTCAAAAGTGTGGCTTGTGAAAAGGTGGGGAAAACGAGAATGTCGTATAGGCTATTAGTTATAAATCCAGGTTCTACATCAACTAAAATAGGAGTATATGAAGATGAAAATGAAATTTTAGGAGAAACGTTAATACATTCATCTAAAGAAATAGGTAACTACAACACTATTTGTGAGCAGTTTAATTTTAGGAAAAGTCTTATATTAGATATATTTAATGAAAAAAACTTTGATATCAACTCTCTAGATGCTGTTGTGGGGAGAGGTGGTCTTTTAAAGCCTATGGAAAGTGGAACTTATTTAGTAAATGATGTAATGATAAATGATCTAAAAATAGGTCTACAAGGAGAACATGCTTCAAATCTTGGAGGAATTATGGCAGGTGAAATAGGTAAAATAGCTGGAATTCCATCTTTTATTGTAGATCCAGTTGTGGTGGATGAGCTTCAAGAAGTAGCAAGAGTATCAGGTATGCCAGAGATAAAAAGAGTATCTATTTTTCATGCATTAAATCAAAAAGCTATAGGAAAAAGATATGCAAAAGAAATAGGAAGAGATTATAAAAATCTAAATTTAATTGTTGTACATATGGGTGGTGGTGTTAGTGTGGGTGCCCATAAAGGTGGAAGAGTAATAGATGTAAATAATGCATTAGATGGAGAAGGACCTTTCTCACCTGAAAGATCAGGTGGAATTCCAGCTTTAAGTTTAGTTAGGCTTTGTTTTAGTGGAGAATATACAATTGATGAAATAAACAAAAAAGTTACAGGTAATGGTGGTGTTGTTGAATATCTAAATACCAATGACTTTAGAGAAGTTGAAAAAATGGCTAAGGATGGTAATAAAAAAGCTAAGTTAATAATTGATGCTTTTGTATATCAAGTTTCTAAAGAGATAGGAGCTTATTCTGTTGTTCTAAATGGTAAGGTTGATGCAATTTTATTAACAGGAGGAATAGCTTATAGCAAAGATATAACAAAAGCCATAGAAGATAAGGTTGGATTTATTAGTGAAGTTATATTATATCCAGGAGAAGATGAGTTATTAGCTTTAGCTCAAGGGGGATTAAGGGTATTAAAGGGTGAAGAAGACGCAAAAGAGTATAAATAAGACGGATATTTAAAATATTTATTAATTTTTTGAAAATAAAGTTTCATAGAAATTCAACAAGCTTTGTATATTGTAATGTTAGGAGGTTATATGTTTGGTAGAAAATGATAAACGAATTCGAATTATTACAGGTCATTATGGAAGTGGAAAGACAGAGTTTGCTTTAAATTATGTTGCTGCTTTAAGTAAAGTTTCAAAAAAAAGTGCTATTGCAGATTTAGATATAGTAAATGTATATTTTAGATCAAGAGAAAAGAAAAAAGAGTTAGAGGAAATGGGTATAAAAGTTATATCATCATCACTTACAAATAACAGTAGTGATATGCCAGCTATATCTAGAGAAGTTTCAATACCTGTAAGGGATAATAGCTATGATTATGTAATCGATCTTGGTGGAAATGATGTAGGAGCTATAACCCTTAGTAGATTAAAACCTTTATTTAATAAAGAAGAAATTGATTTTTTTATGGTAGTAAATACTAATAGGCCAGATACTTCTACAGTAGAGAAGATAATTGAACAAATGAGACAAATTGAGTTTTCTACTGGTCTTAAAGTAACAGGTTTTATAAACAATACAAATTTAATTCGCGAAACAGATTGTGAAACAATAAAAAAAGGGGAAAAAATATTGTTAAAGGTTAGTGATATTACTGGAGTAACGATTAAATATACAACATATATAACTGAAATATTACCTGATTTAAAGATTGAATTTGCAGGTGAATTATTTCCAATGAAGTTTTTTATGAGAAAGATATGGATGTGAAAAATTAATAAAGGGGTGTTATAAATGGCAAAAGGATTTGTGAAAATTAGTGAAGACTATTGTAAAAGTTGTGGATTATGTATTTCAGTATGTCCCAAAAAGATCCTAACAATAGATTCTGAAAAAATTAATTCAAAAGGGTATTATCCTGTAACTGTTACTAATATGGATGATTGTATAGCCTGTGCAAATTGCGCAAAAATATGTCCTGAAATTGCAATATCAATAGGAAAGTTAAAATAGATGGGAGGAAGTTTAAATGGCTAAGGTATTAATGAAAGGAAATGAAGCTATAGGAAAAGCAGCTATAGATGCGGGGTGTAGATATTTCTTTGGATATCCAATAACACCACAAAATGAAATTCCAGAATATTTATCAAGGGAATTACCAAAGGTTGGAGGAACTTTTGTACAAGCTGAAAGTGAGGTTTCTGCAATTAATATGGTATATGGAGCAGCAGCTTCAGGAGTACGTGTAATGACATCCTCTTCATCACCTGGTATTGCTTTAAAGCAGGAGGGTATAGGATATATTTCAAAGGCTAATCTGCCGGCAGTAATTGTAAATATGATGCGTGGAGGTCCTGGTCTTGGAGGCATTCAACCAGCTCAAGGGGATTACAACATGTGTGTAAAGGGTGGAAGTAATGGAGATTATCATAATATAGTTTTAGCTCCATCAAGTGTACAAGAAGCCGTTGATATGGTTAAAGACGCCTTTGATTTAGCAGATTATTACTTAACTCCTGTAATTATTCTTGCAGATGGTTTAATTGGACAAATGATGGAACCTGTAGATTTTAGTTATAAACCTTCAAGAGAGTTACCTAAAAAGGATTGGGCATTAACTGGAAAGAAAGATGGAGAAAAACATTCAATAATTAATTTAAATCTTGAAGCTGAAGATCTTGAAGAGGCAAATATTGAATTATTTAAGAAATACGCAATGATTGAAAAAAATGAGAAGAGTTATGAAGATTATATGATGGAAGATGCTGAATTTGCCTTTGTTTCTTATGGAACTTCTGCAAGGATTGTTAAAAATGC
>JARIDB010000171.1 GCA_029257045.1 Clostridium sp. | reverse complement strand
GAAAGTGTAACTTTATTGACTAAAAATAAATAATAACTAGATATTAACCCTTCATATTAATTTATGGGGGGATTTTTATATTAAAGGAGAGTAAGGTTTTAGAAACTGTTACTTATAATTACCAAATTAGTTTATAATATAATATAAAAGAAATAATAAGGGATATCTAGGACAGCCCCCTAATATGAATTTTAAAATTGCGAGATATCAACATATTATTTTATACAAAAATTAAAATTGTATTATAAAAAATATAGGTAAAAATACAATAGACAGTTAGGAGAGTATTTATGAGTATCGGATATGCATGTTTAACTATTGGAGTAGCTAGCGCAGACTTTAAAACTTGTATAATTAAAAATGCAACTGAATTAAAGTTGTTAGAATTAATTGAATATAACTTAAATTCTCTAGAAAATATAATTAGATATAATATAAAAAATAACATAAGACTATTTCGTATTAGTTCAGATTTAATACCCTTTGGATCAAATGAAGTAAATAATGTTCCGTGGTGGGATATTTTTGAGCCTAAGTTATTAGCTATAGGAAAGATTATTAAAAATAGTGGTATGAGGGTGTCTATGCACCCTGGACAGTATACTGTATTAAATTCACAGAATCCTGATGTTGTATCAAGGGCTGTTTGTGACTTAAAGTATCATACAAAGGTTTTAGACAGTCTAGGTGTTTCAGGTGAGCATAAAATAGTATTGCATATTGGAGGAGTTTATAACGAAAAAGAAAATGCAATTGAAAGATTTATAACTAATTATAATAAACTTGAAGAAGGAATAAAAGGAAGGTTAGTTATAGAAAATGATGATAAATCATATAACGTAAGTGATGTACTTAAAATAAGTAAGGTACTTAATATACCTGTTATTTTTGATAATTTACATAATAAACTTAATTTAATTACTGAGGAAAATAGTGAAACTTATTGGATAGAAGAATGTAGAAAGACATGGAAAGAAAAGGACGGGATGCAAAAGATCCATTATTCTCAGCAAAACCCTTTAAAAAATCCTGGATCTCATTCTAATACCATTATGATTGATGAATTTACCAGCTTCTATGAGAAGTTAATAAATAAAGATATTGATATTATGCTAGAAGTAAAAGATAAGAATCTTTCAGCAGTAAAGTGTATAAATTGTATAGAATCTAAAGGAAATATAAAATTAATTGAAATTGAATGGAGTAAATATAAATACACTGTTTTAGAAAAGTCTCCTAAAGCATATATGGAAATACGTAAGCTACTTAAAAATAAAGGAGAATATCCTGCAATTTCTTTTTATAAATTATTAGAAGAAGCTCTACAGACTGAAGTTACCGTGGGGAATGCAGTAAATGCTGCACAACATGTTTGGGGTTACTTTAAAGATATTGCATCTGATAAAGAAAAAAGTAAGTTTTTATTAAATATTGAAAAGTTTAACGAAAAGGAAATCTCAATTAAAAGAATTAAAAATGATTTGTGGAAAATGGCTGAAAAGTATAATAGAGTATATCTATTAGATTCTTATTATTTTGTAATTTAATAAAAGCTAATGTTAGAATTATAAGCTATCAAAAATCAATAGCAAGTTATTGAAGTTTT
>JARIDB010000137.1 GCA_029257045.1 Clostridium sp. | reverse complement strand
AATAAGAATGAAAGCTATTTGTAATGGAGATAAAGAAGTTGGGAAAATGCTATATACACTTTCATTTTTATTTAGAAAACAAGTGAAAGACAATAATATAATAACTTTAAAGGATGAATTGGAGTATTGCAGCAAATATATAGAAATATTTAAATTTAGATATTATGATGACTTTAATTTTCAAATAGATTGCCCAAATGATTTAGAAAATTATAAAATAGTTAAATTCACAATACAACCTTTAATTGAAAATTATTTTATTCATGGAATAAGACTTGGAGATTGTGATAATTTATTAAAGGTTAAGGTCATTAAGGAAGAAGATAATATTTTAATAAAAATTACAGATAATGGAAATGGAATTGATCATGATAAATTAGGAGAAATAAATAATAAATTATTAAATAGAAAGCAAGAAGGTAATTCTATAGGAATAATAAATGTTAATGAAAGAATAGTTAATGAATATGGAGAAGATTACGGAATAAAATTAATAAAAAATGAAGATAAGGGAATTACCATAGTTATGAAAATACTAGGTAAAGAGGTATAGATTATGTATGAGGTTATGTTAGTAGATGATGAAAAGTTAATAACACAAGGATTAATGAATATCATTGATTGGGAAAGCCTTGGATTAAAGGTGGTGGAAATTGCCCAAAATGGACAAGAGGCCCTAAATAAATTCAAGGAAAAAGGTATAGATATTATTTTAACAGATATAAGTATGCCTAAGTTAACGGGATTAGAGTTAATTAAAGAAGTTAGAGCAATTAATTCAAATACAAAATTTATAATATTAACAGGATATGATGAATTTACTTATGCAAAAGAAGCTATAAAATATGGAGTTGAAAGCTATATATTAAAGCCTATAAATGAAGAAGAACTTGAAGAAGTATTAATTAAAATGGTTGAGGATTTGGATTATAAAAAGAAAGAAAAAAACAAACTTATAGATAAAGGGAGAAAACTAATCCAATATATAGATGGAAGATTAGATGAAAGTTACATCTATCATGTAAAGGATTTGATATCCATAGAATTTGAAGGTAGGTTATATACTGTATCTAATATAACTACTAACACTACAAAAGAAAAAGGCGAGGATTGTTTAAGTATAGATGAAGTAATATACAAATATACAACTGAGAAATATGAAATTTTACAGAAATATGATGGACAATCTATATTAATAAATTCCTGGGATAAAGATATATCTAGAAATGAAATAATAAATTACTATGAAAATATTAAAGATAAGATTATTAAAGAATGCAATGAAGAAGTATTTATTTCTATAGGAGATACTGTCTCTGATATAAGGAGTTTAAAGGATAGTTATAATATAGCTAAGGTACTTAAAAAATATATGTTAACAGAAGGAATGAATAAGTGTATATATAGGGAAAGGGTGAAGCAAATAAAAGAACATAAGATAAATTTTAAAGAAGAAATGGATTATATTAATAAATTAATTATTGAGAAAAATAATAAGGATTTAGAAAAATATATATGTGATATATTAGAAAATAAAAAATTGACTCCTAAAAATATTTATGATTTCTCAACAAAAGTTATAATCTTAATTGATGATATATCCAATGAATTTAAATTAGATAAAAAATACGGAAGAGACAGTATAAGTAATACTATTATAGAATTATGTAATGAAAGTACTAGAGAAAATGTTAAGTCATTTATAATTAGAGAAATAGAAGAATTAATAGAAGCAATGTACACAAATACTATTAAATATAGCCCAGTAGTTCAACAAATAATAAACATGGTTAATGATAAATATTATGAGGAGCTGAGTTTAAAGACCTTAGCAGCACAATATAATATAAACAGCTCATATTTAGGTCAAATTTTTTCAAAAGAAACAGGAAGTTCATTTTCAGAATATCTAAATAAAACTAAAAATATGAAGGCTAAAGAATTAATATTAAATACAAGCATGAAAATTAATGATATTGCTAAAGTTGTTGGATATATAGATACTAGTTATTTTTATAGGAAGTTTAAGAAGTATTATGGAGTTTGCCCATCAACCTTAAGAGAAATGAAAAATTACTAATAAAATTAAACCTTTAATTTATTCACTAAATCTAAAGTATTTCAACTTTAAAGGTTAAAGCTATTTATGATATATTTTAAATAGTCGGAGAAACGTTTACAAAGGGGAGGGGTTGGAGCAATGTCTAAAGTTAAAAATTTAAACAATAAAAAAAAGAAGTCACAATTTAAAAAGTTTAAAGAAAATATGGAACTATTACTTTTAGTATTACCAGGAACAATATGGTTTTTAATATTTGCTTACTTACCTATGATGGGTATTGTAATTGCTTTTAAAAATTGGAGAATTCATGGTAGCTTTATAGAAAGCTTAATAAAGAGTGATTGGGTAGGATTTGATAACTTTAAGTTCTTATTCAACAGTAGTGATGCATGGCTAATTACTAGAAATACAGTTTTATATAATGTTTTATTTATAGTCCTAGGAATAGTGCTTCCAGTTACATTGGCTATACTACTAAAGGAACTATTAAATAAAAAACTATCAAAATTCTATCAAAGTTCTATGTTTTTGCCATACTTTTTATCGTGGGTTGTTGTAAGCTATTGTTTATTTGCATTTTTAAGCCCAGAAAAAGGATACATAAATGGAATTATTACATCCCTTGGAGGGGACAAGATATCTTGGTATACAGAAGCTAAATATTGGCCTTTAATAATAATATTTATGAGTCAATGGAAAGCAGTAGGATATGGAACAGTTATTTATTTAGCATCTATTTTTGGTATTGATAAATCATATTATGAAGCTGCAATGATAGATGGAGCTACTAAATGGCAACAAATAAGATATATAACACTTCCATTATTAAAACCAGTTTTAATAATAATGTTTATAACTGCGGTTGGAGGAATGTTTAGAGCAGACTTTGGATTATTCTACCAACTACCAAAGAACTCAGGAGCATTATATTCAGTAACTAATGTTATAGATACTTATGTTTATAGAGGACTTACTAATTTAGGTAATATAGGAATGAGTTCAGCAGCGGCTTTATATCAATCTTTTGTAGGTCTTGTGTTAATATTGGTAACTAACGGAATTGTTAGAAAAGTAGATAATGAAAATGCATTTTTCTAAAGTAAAGGCGGTGTAGAAAATGGTAGAAAGAATAAAGGGAATTTTTTCAACTAACAAAAAGGATACAGAAGATATGGATAATATTAATAAATTTAATTCAATATCAAAGCCAACTAACATAGTATTAAATATACTTTTTACAATATTAGCAGCACTTTGTATATTACCATTCTTATTTGTTTTAATTATTTCATTAACTAAAGAGGAATCACTACAATTAAATGGATATAGATTTTGGCCAGAGGAATGGAGTTTAGATGCATATAAATATATACTTGAATCTGGAAGTAACATAATTAGATCTTATGGGGTTACTATTACAATAACATTTTTAGGAACAATACTTGGATTAGTAATAATGACAACATATGCATATGCATTATCAAGAAAAAACTTTGCATATAGAAAGTTTTTCACAAAGTTAATATTTATTCCGATGTTATTTTCTGGTGGAATGGTTTCATCATATTTAGTAGTAACTAGTTTTTTAGGACTTAAAAATAATATATTAGCACTTATACTACCTATTTGTGTAAGTTCATTTCATATTATAATTTTAAGAACTTTCTTTAAAACCACTGTACCTGATGCAATTGTAGAATCAGCAAAAATAGATGGAGCTTCAGAGTTTTTATTATTTTTAAAAATAGTATTACCAATATCTCTTCCAGCAATAGCTACAATAGCTTTATTCCTAACATTAGGATTTTGGAATGATTGGTTTAATGCAATGCTTTATATAGATAAAAATAACTTAATGCCATTACAGTATTTGTTAATTAAATTAGAAACTTCAATAGAGTTTTTAGTTAATAATTCTCAATCTATGGGTGCATCAGCAGTTGAAGCAGCATCTAAGATGCCAAAGGAAACTGTAAAAATGGCAATAGTTGTTATAAGTACACTACCAATTATATTTGCATATCCATTCTTCCAAAAATATTTTGTTAGTGGATTAACAGTTGGAGCGGTAAAAGAGTAATAAAAAAATATTAAATATGGCGTAGAGGAGAAAGTAATATGTTTTATTTATTAGAAAGAATTCAAAAAACTTGCAATGAAATTGCTAAGAATGTATATAGGAACGAAATAAATCTTGAAAATTATATGTATATAGATGGAAATTACCATAATATAGACTTAATAAAAGATGCTCCAGAAGATGGCTGGAGAGAATTTAAAACAGGAGACTTATGGGGAGGAAAGGATTGTCATGGTTGGTTTAAATGTTTAGTGGAAGTTCCAAAAGAATTTGCAGGAAAAACTATAGCTCTTAACTTCCACACTTTTGAGGAAGGTTGGGATGCAACAAATCCTCAATTTATCTTATATGTAAATGGAGAACAAAT
>JARIDB010000001.1 GCA_029257045.1 Clostridium sp. | reverse complement strand
TTCTAATTTTACTAATAACGCCTCAAAGCAGAGATAGGCTCTTTAGTATTTTTGATTCAAATCAAAATAGTAGTAGAATTAAAATATGGAAACTAACTGAAATAATGATAAAGCATAAACCTTTTACAGGGCTTGGTTATGGAAACTTCACATTAAGGTACAAAGACTATATTGATAGTAATCCAACCTACCTTATTGGTGAAAGTTATACCCCTCTTCACCCTCATAACATATTATTAAAATTTCAAAGTGAATTAGGTATTTTAGGAACCATACTTTTGCTAATCTTTACAATCTTAACGTTGTACACATTATATAAAAACATAAAAAATTGTAATAATTCTATAACAAAATCAATACTAATTGGAATAATGATTTCTTTTATTCTGTTTAACTTTATGAATATAATAGATTGCTATTACGATACATTAAAAGTAATAACATCAATGTTTATACTTTTAGGTTTTTCTAATATGTATTCAAAGAATAGATACTTAAACTAATAACTATATTAAATTAATCCTTATAATATAAAATAAGCATCTGCAAAAAATTATTTGCAGATGCTTATTTTATTAACTATACTAAATTAACTATCTTAGATTAATTATATACTTTTAAAGATCCCAATCTTTATTTATTAAATAGTTCATAAAAGGTTCTCTTAAATCTTCTCTTTTTAAAGCAAATTCAACAGTTGCTTGTAAGAATCCTAATTTATCTCCAACATCATATCTTTTACCTTCAAAGTTATAAGCATACATAGCTTCATTTCCAATTAAACTTTGAAGAGCATCTGTTAATTGGATTTCTCCACCCTTACCAGGTTTTGTCTCTTTTAATATATCAAAGATTTGTGGTGTTATAATATATCTTCCTAATATAGCTACATCACTTGGTGATTCTTCTATAGCAGGCTTTTCAACTAGTTTTTTAACTTTATAAACTCTGTCTTCAATATGTATTCCATCAACGATTCCATATTTATTAACTTCGTTTTTATCTACTCTTTGAACGCCTAAAATAGATGTTTTATATTCTTCGTAACAGTCCATTAATTGTTTAAGACAAGGTACTTCTGAATCTACAACATCATCACCAAGTAGCACTGCAAAAGGTTCATTTCCAACAAAGGCTTTAGCACATAAAATCGCATGCCCAAGACCTCTAGGTTCTTTTTGTCTTATATAGTGTATATCTACCATGTCTGATATGCTTCTTACCATTTCAAGCAAGTCATCTTTATGGGCTTTTTCAAGTTCCATTTCAAGTTCTATTGATTTATCAAAATGATCTTCAATACATTTTTTATTTCTTCCTGTTATTATTAGTATTTCTTCTATACCTGAGGCAACTGCTTCTTCAATTATATACTGGATAGTAGGCTTATCTACTATTGGCAGCATTTCCTTAGGTTGAGCCTTTGTTGCAGGTAAAAACCTTGTTCCAAGACCTGCAGCAGGTATAATAGCTTTTCTAACTTTCATTTATATCCCTCTCAATCTTATAATTTAAAATGATATATTATTTAATTTTCATATAGTTTTCAAAATATTGATTTTAATAAAATCTATCAATTAGTTATTTACATATATTAAATTAAAAATCTTTATCACAACTTATATATACCTTTAAATTTTATCATAGTAAATAATGTAAATCAATTTATATAAATTTTTATCTTATAGTTTTAATAAAATCTATATATTTATTATGATCTATAGCAAAGTTACCAGAAACTTTAGCACCATCTTCTAAATTTTTAGTTACAACTGATCCTAAACTCACACTTATATTATTACCTAACTTAAGGTTATTAGACACTACAGCACCAAGCCCAACCCAAGAGTCACTACCTAATACTGTTCGTCCTCCAAATGTTGTCCTAGAGGCTATTAAGCACCTTTTTCCTATTTTTACTCCATGCTCTATATGAACTAAGTTATCTAACTTAGAATAATCTCCAATTATAGTGTTATCCCAAGTATAAATAGCCTTATCAATACAGCTATTATATTGAACTTCTACATTATTACCTATAATAACTCCACCACAGTGAGTTACATTAATTATAATTCCATCTACCCTTTTATATTCATAGCCTTCACCACCTAATATAACTCCAGCTCTTATTATTGAATTATCACCAATTATTGTATTTTGGCGAATTACTGCAAATTCTTCTACTTTAACATTATTACCTATTTTCACATTTTTATTGCTTATAGCTGCCAGTTTACTTATTTCACAATTTTCTCCGATACTTGTCTTAAAATCTTCTCTTTTATAATCTTTAGATTTAGATAGTTCATTATGAAGCTTAAAATAATCCATTCTAGGACTATTTGCAATTATTACTCCATATCTATCTTTTAGCTTTTCCCCTATATCTTTATTAGTTATTACAGCCTTAATATCCTTACTTAAATCCTTTATGTATTTTTCATTCTCAATAAAAGATAATAGCCTCTTATCACATTCTGCTGTTGTAAGACCTAGAGAATCTATTTCCTCATCCTTTAGAAGTATTGCATCATCAATTAATTTATAAATTTCACTTAATAACATCTTATCTCCTCCTATGTTTTAAATCTTATAGTATCTATCCTTTTTATTTTTAAAGCTTTTTTTCACCTTTATTAAAACTATATAAGAAATTAATGATAGTATTACTATACTTCCTATAATAAATATTATTTTATTCTTTTCATCCAAATTATAATTAAAATATCTTTCACTAATGAATCCTACTATAGCTGGAGATAAAATAATCCCAGGGAAAGTAATTATCATAAATTCTAATATCCTTTTTGGAAAATTAAATATAACTCCTTCATTCATATTTTCTACTAACATCTTATTAGTTAATTTTTTACCTATAAATAAGCAAATAAGGCCTACTATAATAAAAAACATACTAATTTCTGTAGTAATACCTATATAACCTTCATAAACATCATAATAACCTTCAATATAATTCTGAATATTTCTTGTTCCACTTATTACATTATAAGGACTGTTAACATAATAAACTATAATAGAATTATAGTTTATTAATATTCCAATTATATATACAAATATAAATATTATTGAAGCTACCATATAATATAAATTAGCAAAAAATGAGTCTAATAAAGCTAATCCCCCTATGACTATTGTTGATATACTTATTATTTTTAATATATCTAGTAAAGCTTTAACATTGAAATAATCTACATATTTAACAATTTCATAATATATATATGTTTTTTGAATTAGTAATCCTATGAAAGTAATTAAATATATTAGAGCTGAAAATGAAATTATATAAAATTCTCTTTTTCTTATATCTATTCTACTAAAAGGTCCTGAAAGAAGTGTAGTCCATTTCTTTCTTTTAAATATCCCAACACTTATAATGTACGCTATGCAAAGGTATAGGATTAAAAATGCGATTCCAAGAAAGGTATTTATTAAATATCCATTATAATAATGGGTGCTATATAAAGATCTTATTATATTACTTTCAAAATATGAATTTATAATAGAGTTATTAACAAGAACAGAAGATAAATATAATAAAAGTAATGGTAGAATTATCTTTGAATCTCCTTGATAAAATAAACTTTTATTTAAATATCTCTTCATAATCCTTCTCACCTCCTAGTTTACTTATAAATATCTCCTCTAAACTTAAATCTATTTCCTCTATAAATAAAGGTCCCTTACTTTCTAATCTTTTAATAAACTCTTCATTATAACTTTCTGTAATAAGCGTAAAAACTCTACCAACAGATTTAATAGAAGTAACACCTTCTATTTTTAAATCTTCTTCATATATTGGTTTATCAAAAGCTATTTGAATTTTTCTTATATTATTTTTCAAAGTCTCTAAAGAATTATAAAAATTAACAGTACCATTATTAATTATTAAAATATCATCACAAACTTGTTCTAAATCAGATAGGTTATGAGAACTTATAATTATAGATCTATTTCCATTTTGAACTTCTTTACTTATAATATCAATAACCTTTTGTTTTAATATAGGGTCTAACCCTGAAGTAGGCTCATCTAAAACTATTAATTCACTATCTATAGATAATGCAAGCATTAAATTAACTCTTACCTTCATCCCCTTAGATAATTGCATGAATCTTTTATTTATTGGTATCTTAAAGATCTTATTTAATTTAAAAAATTTATCTTCATTAAATTTTTTATAAATACTCTTATAATAATTAACAGCTTCAATTACAGTAATTAGATAAAAGCTTGTCTGTTCATCAGGAACAAAGGCTATTTTTTCTTTAACTTTTTTATTATCATAAATACCCTCATTATCTAAAGAAATTTCTTCTGGCTTTGAAGCATATATTCCTACTAAAGCCTTTATAAGAGAGGTTTTTCCAGCTCCACTCGGTCCAATAATACCAAGAATTCTTCCTTTTTCTAATTCAAAACTTACTTTATCTAATATAATATTGTTGTTATATTTCAAAGAATAATCCTTTACAGATAATTTCATTATATACACTCCTTATATTATGTAGTATAACACTTGATACAACTCTAAATATACATCTATAGGACATTAAGACTAATGATTTTTTTACTTTCACTTAACTTTCCTATAACGTTTATATATTAAAGTATCTATCTTTAGTAATAAACATTGTAATAATCAACTACATAACCTTCACCTTCATCTATAACTACTAGTTCAACAGTTACAAATTTATTTTCATCGTAATTCCCTTTATAATTTTCATTATTAAATTTAACTTTTACAGTACCATCTTCATTTACATCTTCTCTATTTATAGATTCATAAGAATATCCCTTACCATCTATTCTAAATAATCTTATATCCTCTGCTTTTTCATATCCTTTAATATATGTAAAAGTATCTTCATAAGTATTATTTAAGCTTTCTATATCATCTTCAACTTCTCTCATATCATAATTTTGAATACAAGGTAAGGAAGTATATATATACCTTTCTC
>JARIDB010000017.1 GCA_029257045.1 Clostridium sp. | reverse complement strand
TGTACTTCACTATTTTTAATAGCTTTAATTTTATGCTTTTCTTTTTTCAAAATTATAGAATAATATTTATAAGCTGTTGCAATTATATGAAAGCAATTATAGTTTTTCATATATTTTCTATTTTCTTCGTAAAGATCACAACTACAACTTACACTTTTAAGAAGTTTATTTTCAATATCATAGTTTATGTGAGTACTGTATTCATCTTTTCCATCTATAACTCTTCCATATAGATGATAATTATTTCCTATTTTTCTCTCTTCAATTTTAATTACTTTTTTATCTAAAAAGGCTTCTTTTCCCTTATTTTTTGAAACAGTGGAACTTGCCTTTAAAATAGAGTCTATTAAATTCATAGGTACTCCTTTCTTCTAAACTTTAATATTAATATTTTATCACTTCTTATAAGCTTTTTCTTCTTTAAATTCTTGTGCGTAAGTTTATGTATTAATTATATTTTAATAAATAAAATTTAATAGTTCATTTTAATATAACCTATCCTTCTAAAATATATGATTTGTCAAAATGGATAATTTACATATACACTATTTGCTCAAAGGTAATTTAAAATTACTTGTAAAGGGTATAATTTTAATGGAAGCCTAAAAATGGCTTCCATTAAACTTGTATTACTATATATAAATTATTTCTACTCCTGAAAATTTAATATCACCAACTAATGTTAAAATATTTTCTGTTACTTGATTGTTTTTATTCTTTTCCTCAACACCACTTAATAATACATTAGTTTTATTATCAATACTCCAACTCTTAGGTATATATAGTTCTACTCCTGAAAAATTAGCATTAATTCTAACTACAGCCTTTTTATTATTCATGGTTGCATTATCAAAGTAAACCTTCATGGCTCCAAAAGAACAACTCAAGTCTGCTTGCTCAAAATTACTTGCATTTATATACTTTATACTATCACTAAATGAGCTTTTGTATCTAACATTCCTTTCATCTTCTAGATCAAACTTTTCAAACTTGTAATCTTTAAAGTATTTAGTATCAAACCATTTAGTTCTTTTGTGAAAAATAATAGAAAGACCAATACTGCCAAGTAGTGCTGCCAGCAATACAGTCCAAGGTGTTATACTTGTAATTCCTAATTGCTTATCATATATTATACAAAGAAATGCTATAGGGAATAAAATACCTGAAAAATTATAACGAATTAAACTTTTTACAATAATTACTACTAAAAAAACAGTTAGCAATAAGCTAAATACATTTACATTAGGAAGATATCCTAGCTTCCCAATAACCAAAAATATACCTGCTAGTATAAATAAAACTCCCCAAAAAATTCTTTCTTTTTTCATATTATCTCCTCTTTTCTAACAACTTAATTTTTAATGGCTTATAATAAAACCTTGAAACATATACCTGTTTATGAGTATTTTTAAATTCAACTTTACTTGATGATATACTATGTGTTATAGAGTAAATATGATTTATATTTAAAATTGTTGATTTTGAAACTCTCATAAAATATCCTGGTAAGAACTCTTCAAGTTCGTAAAGCTTATATTTTACATTATATATATTATCAATGGTATGTGCACAAATACCATTTTGTTCAGTTTCAAAAAACAATATTTCTTCCAAAGAAAGATAATATTCAGTATCATCCCTATAAAAAGTTATCCCTTTATTTTGTGATAGCATATTTAGAAGCATAACTTGAATATCTTTAACATCTTCACTAAGTTCACTACATTTAATAATAATTTCATTTTCCTTTATTTTATCATCTACTTCAATTAATATTTTCATATTTTCACTCTCCACATTTTTATTATATTCACTACTTTCTCCCTTGTAAACACAACAACAGTAAGTAGTTACTTATTGCTTGTAAGTGGTCTATTTTTAAGTACGAGTTAATTATTGTATAACTATTGAAGTAGTATAATCTTTCTATAAACTAAATTGTAGAACTATGTAGGTAAAATTATGAATCCAGGACAAGAAAAATTCTTTAATTCTATATTAGAAAGAGTACAAGAAGTTAAAGTTAGCGAAGCTAAAGCTTTAATTGGAGATAATTTTTAAAAACAAGCTGCTGGAGATTTTTCTGCTACTGATATAGCAGTATTTGCACCTAAAATGTTGTCTTTATTAAAACCTGATAAAATAGAAGAAGTAAAAGCTATAATGACTCAATTTGCTGGAAACTTTTCTAAGTAATATTACTAAGGGGCTGTCGTAGACAGCCCCTTAATGTAGAATGTAAAATTTAAAATTATGGTAGTATTTAATACTGAAATACTTTAATTTATATTATTTCAAAACTACTTTCAGTAGCTTTCCCTTAATTCTAAATTTTAAATTTTCAATTTTCAATTTTAAATTGTGCCACAGTACCTATTTATTTAATATCTTAAGTATTTCTTCTCCGTAGTTTTCGTATTTCTTTTCGCCCATTCCTCTTATGTTAAGGAGTTCTTCTTTATCTTTTGGCTTTTTATTAGCAAGTTCTATGATTGTTGAGTCTGAAAAAATAATATAAGGTTTTATTCCGAGTTTTATAGCTCTTTCTTTTCTCCATTTTCTTAAAACATCAAATAGCTCTTTATCTTCTATTTTTTCTTCTATATCTTCACTTAATTTACATATTACCTTTTCTTGTGATTTTAAGACTTTAATTGATTTATTATTAAGCTTTAACATAGAATAGGTACCTTCTTTTAAATTTATATATCCAAGGTCTAGAAGAGTTTTTATTAAGTCTCTAATAAACTTACTGCTATAGTCTTTCATTATTCCATAAGTGGTTAACTTATCTAATCTATTTTGAATTATTTTAGGTCCTTTAAACCCTCTTAATATATCTACTAAAACAGAAATTCCATATTTCTCCCTTGTTCTGTAAACACAGGATAATATCATTTGACTTTCTATTGTAAAATCTCTAAGTTCTTCATTATTTAAGCAATTACTACAGTTGTTGCAATAATCTTTTACATTTTTTTCTCCAAAATAATTTAATATAAAACTTCTATAGCATTTATCTGTTTCACAGTAATCTACCATACTTTGTAGCTTTTTAAGATCTATTTCTTTTCTTGTAGTTCCAGCTGTTGTATATAATAAATATTCTAATGTTCTTATATCAACTCTATTATATAAAAGATGACATTTAGTTTTTTCTCCATCTCTTCCTCCCCTACCAATTTCTTGATAGTAGCTTTCAATGTTTTTGCATAAACTAAAATGTATTATGTACCTAACATTTGATTTATCTATTCCCATTCCAAAGGCATTAGTTGCTATCATCACATTTAGATTATCTTTTAAAAATTCTTCTTGATAATAGGTTTTTTCTTCATCCTTAAGGCCTCCATGGTACTTGGCAGTATTAAATCCCCTTTCTTTCAAATAATAATAAAGGGCATCTACTTCCTTCCTTGTAGCACAATAAATTATTCCTGAATCTTCTTCATTTTCTCTTATATAATCTTTTACAAATTCAGCTTTATCTTCTTCCTTGTGAATAGATATTTCTAGGTTTTCTCTATTAAAACTTCCTAGGTAGGAATATGGATTAACTAAATCTAAAAGCTTTATTATATCTAATCTAACTTCTTCTGTAGCTGTTGCTGTAAAAGCTGTTACTACTGGTCTTATATTTAAACTCTTAATAAATGGATCTATATATTTATAGCTTTTTCTAAAATCATGACCCCATATAGAAACACAATGAGCTTCATCTATAGCTATTTGACTTATCCAAAGTTTCCTTAGCATCTTATTAAAATATTCACTTTCTAATCTCTCTGGTGCTATGTATAATAACTTTACTTCACCATCATAACATCTTCTTAATATATCTTTAATTTCATCTAAACTTTGGGTGCTATTTATGTACTCTGCCCTTATGCCAATATCATTAACTGAATCTACCTGATCTTTCATTAAGGATATCAAAGGGGAAATAACTAAAGTAATACCATTAAAAATTAAAGCAGGAATTTGATAGCAAACTGATTTTCCACCACCTGTTGGCATAATACAAAAACTATCTTTTCCCCTTAGAATATTACTTATAATTTCTAATTGTCCTTCTCTAAAGGATTTATATCCAAAATACTTTTCTAGTATTTCTAATGGCTTATTCATTTGGCTATCTCCTTTACTTTTAATTATTAATTTTAATTTTACCATATAAAAAATGGGATGCATATAAGTTTGTTTATGACCTTGCTTCGCTCCAAGTCAACACAAACTTATATGCGTCCCCTCGAAAACTTAAGGATGAAATTATAAAAGAGATATAGACTATTATTTTAATATTCTATATCTCTATCCTTAAATATCGTTTACACACTTTGATGAATTTTTAATTCTTATGCATTAAGTAATTCTATTATCTTTTCATTTTCTTCTGTTTTTAAATTAATTTTTTCTGTAACAGCCTTTAATCTTTCAAATAATTCTTCTTCTAAAATTATATTTCTTATATAACCTGTTATTACTGTATTGATTTCTAATACTATTTGAAGATATTCTATTCTTTCATTTTCTAATAATTTATCTTCTTCTATAAGTCTATATAGTATATATCCATAAACTGAGCATAGCTCAACATAATCTACAATTTTTGAATTTCCTATATTATTTATTTTGCACTCTATTTGAACAGAAGAATACTTTTTATATACATCTTGATTTATATTAAAATGTAAAGCTGCGTTTATAAATTCATCTTTAAGATCAGTTGTTACTTTTTGATTTAAGTAGTTCAATACTAGTTCATATATTGTAGCATCCATTAAATTTATCCTCCTAAATTATTAATCTATAATTATAATTTATCACAATATTTAAATTTTTCAATTTATATTGGCTAAATTAAAAAATATTTTTTTGTTGACTTCTTAAGAATTTTATTGTATTGAAAAAGGCTCTGATAAATTTCAGTGCCTTTATTTTCTAACAAATAAATAATCTATTTTTGATAGTTTATTTAATTTTTCTACATTTATTTTTTCTATTTCCTCTATTAAGGATTCTTTTTTATACTCATTCTTAAAAGTATTATTTTGAACTAAGCCTTCACTTATTGCCATAGTCATTGCTGCTAATAAAACAGATTTAAATATTTGTTCTTTACTTGTAGACGCTCCTATTCCAACAGCTATAAGCCCTGACAAAATACTTCTATCAATATCTATTCTATCTCCAATTCTTTCTTTGCTATCTATATAAAACTCGCTAAATCCATCAGTTACATAGTAATAATTCTTTTCTAAAACAATTATAACATTGTTTTTTCTTGAAAAATCCCTAAGTTTTATTCTGAAGTCTAAATCCTTTTTACTTTTATCTTCTTCATTAAATAACTCTTCTTTATCTTCTTCATTAAATAATTCTTCTTTATCTTCTTCATTAAACAGAGTCTTAAACTCTTTTAAGCTTCCCTTTAATACATTTATATTGTATCTTTTTATAAATCTTAGTACTACTTCTT
Source organism: Clostridium sp. (assembly GCA_029257045.1). Classification (GTDB taxonomy): domain Bacteria; phylum Bacillota; class Clostridia; order Clostridiales; family Clostridiaceae; genus Clostridium. The sequence continues at coordinate 30,683 of JARIDB010000017.1, read as the reverse complement.
TCTGAAAAAAGGAATTATTTATTCCCATCATATCTAAAACCACAGGTATTCTTTTTTTATATGTCATTCGTAAATACTTTTCCATAACATCTAATTTTTCAGTATCTAAATTATCAATATTTAAAAGAATACATTGATTTTCAAAAGCTTTCTCCTCAATTTTATCTAAGCAATTTGATATAATAGGAATTCCATTATAAGCTGAAATTCCCTTTGCTACCTCAGTTATGGCTACTAAATTTGAGATACAGTATATAAGAGGGTTCTTACTTTTTATAAGCTTTAAGCCTTCCTCTAATGCATAAGTTCCAATTTGCATAGCTTTATCCTCTCTTACATCCTGAGTTTTGAATATTTACTATATCCTATTCCCCATTATTTTTTTATGTGTCATATTTCTACATAATAGTTTTAATTAAAATTTTGGTATATAATTAAATTAATTTAAAAAATTATGGAGGATTATTATGAACTGGATTGATAACATAAAAAATTACATACCTTCTACAGAAGAAGAGAAAGCAGATAAAGAAACTATGCTTTTTGCTATAGAAAATTTTGATAATCTCTTAACTCGTGAAAACCCATTAGCTCATTTTAGTAGCTCTGGATACATAGTAAATAAGGATAGAACTAAAGTCCTTATGATTTATCATAATATTTATAAATCTTGGTCTTGGACTGGTGGACATAGCGATGGTGATGAAGATTTCCTTCATGTAGCTATTAAAGAAGCAAAAGAAGAAACAGGCATTAAGAATATAAGACCTTTATCTAATGAAATATTTTCTTTAGATGTACTGCCTGTACCTGCTCACATAAAAAGAGGAAAAAACATATCCTCTCATCTTCATCTATCATTAGCTTATCTTTTAGAAGCTAATGATACTGATGATCTTAGAATCAAGGAAGATGAAAATAGTGGGGTTAAATGGATTCCTATAAATGAAGTTTCAGTTTATTCAACGGAACCTGATATGATAACTTTATATGAAAAGTTTAATAAGAAGATAAAAGAAAAGTACTAGAATAAAAACAAATTGTGAAAGAGAAGCTAGAAGCTCCACAGGGGGGCTGAACAAGCTTCTCTTTTCAATTTGAGTGAATTGTGCATTATGAATCTTTTTTAATATAATGTTTATTTTATTTCATATTTGAATAAAACCATTTTGCTGTAACTCTTTTAAATAGCCTTTTTTTTATAGTCTTCTACTTTAGACATATTATATTTTTCAGAATACATCCCTATAAATATAAACAATACTCCTAATCCTACAGATAAGCCTTCAAAAAAATCAGGTAATAAATTAAATCTATTCGAAAATATCCAAATTGCATTTAATAACAAACCCCAACAAATGTAATTATTCAGTTTTTTCATAAACCTCGCCTCCATTTTAATTATATATGTTATATATCATACATTGACTTATCCAAATTAGTTATACATTTTCAAATATATGTAATTATATTGTAATTTTCTATGATAAAATATAACTATTATTCTTTAATCTAAAATAAATATTTTTAATTAATATTTATTTCAAGTTTATATAATTAATTTTTAAAGAGAGGACTATTATAATGAAAAAAAAGGTAAAATTTTTAATTCTATTAAGTTTAGGTACAATACTACTAATTATATTAAATTGTAATCCTTACAGTGCACTAAGATTAAATTTATTTTTCCGTGGACACCCAGTATCAACTTTCACTTCATCTATAGTTGAAAGTTCTAGAGAAAGTCAAAATGAAAATATAAAATACTATTACTTTGATGAAAGACCTCTAGATAATCAAGGAGCTCAACTTGGTGATTTTGAAGTAAGAAAAAAAGGACTTTTATATATTGTTAAATATTGGGGTCGTGGATAAGATGTTGTCAAATTTAGAATCACAGAAAAAACTAGGCGAATGATCTGACTCTTGTCAATTAAACAAAGAGAATTTCAAAAGCCTAGTTCTTATTCAAGAAATTCCGTAAGAACTTCAACAACTATTTTAAGTTTTATATTTATTATCTATTTAAAATTCTAAATTATCTTATACCAATCACTCATCTTCTCTTTAATTTCAAAGCCTCTTTTCACATACATATCATAGCCAATCTTATTTTTTCCTATTACTATAAGATAAACTTCTTCAACATTTTTCTCATTTAAGGTTTCTATAGCTGTTTCTAATATTCTTTTGCCGTAACCTTTGCCTCTTGCTTCTCTTATAAGTCCAATATCAAAAAAGCCTTTATTATCTTCTTTAATTTCTATCTCTAAAAAACCTATTGCTTGCCCACTTTCTTTTATAATATAACCTGAGCTTTTTTCATCCATTTCATTCAAAAACTCCTTAGTTTCTTCAAAGGTTTTACAATTACCATGAGGCATATCTAAAAAGGATTTTTTATATACAGCCATATATTCTTCTAAATTTTCTTCTGATAATAGTTCCTTATCTAAGGTTTTTAATTTTAGCTCTCTACCTTTAAGCTTCATTTTATAAACAGAATAATCTATTTTATAACCTAATTCACTAGTTATTACTTTTACTTCTTCATCCCTTATACCTAAATATAAGTCATCTATAGAAGATACTTTATCTATAACTTCAAAAGACTTATTAATTAATAATTCTAGTTGCTCCTTTGTTTCTGCTAAAGGATTATGAAGTAACCCTGTTTTTCTTTCTCGTAAAAACTCTAAAATAACACTTAAGCTACCTTGAATTTCTCCATTTTCAAATAAAAATAATACCCCTTCACCATTGTTATACATTTTACTATTTATAGATTTTTCTGCTTCATCATCTTTTAAATTTCTCTTTTCTTTTATAAACTCTCTAGCCTTAATTTTTTCTTCACTATTTAAATTAAAATAATTTTTAACTTCCATGTTCCCACCTCATTAACAGTTTAAGTCTTTTCTTCTATAAATAATATTAGCAAATCCTAATGTTACTAATATTACAATAAGTCCAATTATAATAAATTCCATTTCAAAGCCATTTTTTATTATATTAGTAGGTATTACCCATTCATAAGGTGAAAAATATTTTACAAAGGAAAACTCTTCCTTTAGCTTAGACACTATCCCAAGTATATAAGTCCCAAAAAATATTCCAATTCCAATGCTTGTTGCCATTTTACCCTTTTTAAGCATTGTTGATATAAATACTCCTATTGCCATAAATATATATCCTAAAAATGCTAAGCCAATAAATATACTTTTTATATCCATCATAAGATTAATTGTTTCCACATCTTCTGGCTTCACTAGTAAAGATATTCCCATTGTAACTGCTCCAATAACAATCACATATATATATAAACATGCAACTATTGATAGTATCTTACTCCAAAGTATTTTGCTTCTTGATACTGGTTTTGCATATAAAAATTCTATAGTTCCTTCACTTTCTTCTTCTACAATTGAATTCACCCCTAAAATAGCACCATAAATTCCAAAGGCCATAGCTAGATATTGAAGACAATATCCTAGATAATCATTTATATTACTAAAATCAGTAGCACTAGAAAAGTTAAACATTTCTAAAATAGCTGGTGGAAGAGCATCTAACTTGCTTCCAACTAACTCTTTCATCCCCATATTCTTCATACTTGGAAATAAGGACATAAATAAAATAATAATTGCTGAAGTTCCTATGCTCCAATATAATAGTGATTTAATATTTCTTTTTAATTCAAATTTAAATATATTCATCTACTTATTTTCCCCCTTCATAATAATTTAAAAATGTTTCTTCTAAATTTACTTCTTCAATTAGAAGTTTTTCTAAATTATATTTCGATAATAGACTTATTAATTCATTTATATTACCTTTGTATATAAATTGTATTTCTTCATCAACTACCTTTATATTATCAGATATCTCTTCTATTTCTTTTATATCTATATTATTCGATTTTAAGATTACTCTTTTTCCTAAATCTCTATTCATATTTTTCAAGTCTAAAATATCTACAATTTCTCCATCTTTTATAATTGCAACCCTATCACAGAATTTTTCTATTTCAGAAAGATTATGGGAAGATAAAAATATAGTTTTTCCTTTAGCTTTTTCCTTTAATAATATTTTAAATAATTTTTGTTGTATTAAAGGATCTAGCCCATTAGTTGGTTCATCTAAAATAATAACTTTAGGATTACTTAATAATGCTTGTACTATAGCTACCTTCTTTTTATTTCCAAGACTTAATTCTTCAATTTTTTTATCTAATTCAACTTCTAACTCATCACAAAGACTTTTAACATATTCTCTATCATAATCTTTGAAAAATGATTCTGCATAATTTAATAAATCTTTTACTTTAACTTCAGAATAATATCTTACTTCACTTGGTACATAGCTTGTATGCTCTTTAATTTCTTTACTTTCTTTTACTATATCTTTATCTAGTATTTCAGCTGAACCTGATGTTGGAAAAATAAAGTTTAATAGAGTTTTAATTGTTGTTGATTTACCTGCTCCATTTGGACCAATAAACCCGTATATTTCTCCATCATTTATTTCTAAGTCTATATTGTTTATTCCTCGATTTTTTCCATAACTTTTAGTTAATTTGTTTATCTTTATAATTTCCATACGCCACCCCTATAATTTTTTTCATTATCATCCTGTTCATTAATTATAAATTTCATACTAACTCCTTTACCCTTTTATAATTTCATATTATTACTTTTTTAAAATATATCAATTAAATTATTCTAAGATGCTTTAAATGATAACTAATTTACTTTAATTGTACTCTACAATATATATATTATTTATATTGTATAAAAACTTTTTTGTATTAATAAGTATAAAAGTATCCATAATAATGATATAGGATTTATATAAGTTGTAATAAAGATTTTACATTTAACTAATTGTATTACTAATTGATAGTCTTTAAGTAAAGTTAATATTTTAGCAACTTATATAAAAAAATTAAAAATATATATGCTTTCAATTTGGTTATTCCAATTAAATAAGCGTATTAACTAATATCATAATCCTATTAATGATGTAATTTATTATATTGAAACATATATATTATTGGAGGAATTTTATGAATAATAAATATAATGATTTATTTGAAACTATTATAAAATCTTATTATGAAGATAATTTTGAAGAAACAATAGAAAAGATTATGGTGTGCCATGAAGTTTCTCCTCAGGAAACCTTTAAGGTTATTTGTTCTCTTTGTGGTGTAAATTTAGAATTTACTAATGATTATATATTTACCTTAAAAAAGGCTATTACTGATTATCAAGTAAATAGAAAGTTTATTGAAAAGCTTGGAAAGTGTAATATAGATTGTAAAAAAGACGATAATCAACAACATAGTTGTCAAGTGGCTTGTCCTTTTGAGGCTATTTTATATAATAATGAGGAGAAATCTACTTACATAGATTATGATCAATGTGTAGGCTGTGGTATTTGTGTTGATCATTGTCACGACGGTAGAATATTAGATAAAGTTGAATTTATACCTGTTATGGATCTAATAAAAAATAATAAATCTGTTTATGCAGCCGTTGCCCCTGCTATTATCCATCAATTTGGAGAAGATGCAACTATGGATAAAATTAGAGAAGCTTTTATAAAAATTGGGTTTACAGATATGATAGAAGTAGCCTTTGCAGCCGATATGATAACTATTAAAGAAGCTGTAGAATTTAATAACCATATAAACGGGCCTGATGATTTAATGATTACTTCTTGTTGTTGCCCTATGTGGGTTGGAATGTTAAAGAAGGTTTATAATGAACTTGTTCCTAACTTATCACCTTCTGTTTCTCCTATGATTGGAGCTGCAAAAGTTATAAAAAAATTAAATCCTGATTCTAAGGTAGTTTTTATAGGGCCTTGCCTTGCAAAAAAAGCTGAAGCTAAAGAAAAAGATCTATTAGGAATTGTTGACTTTGTTTTAACCTTTGCAGAAATTGAAAATATATTTAATGTTTTTGAAATTGATTTTAAAAACCTTACTGGTATTCCTTCTAAAGAATATGCTTCAAGAGGTGGAAGACTTTATGCTAGAACTGGCGGTGTTTCAAGAGCTGTAAAGGAAGCTTTAGAAGAATTGTACCCTGAAAAAGCTAAGCTATTTAGCTCTGTTAAAGCAGAAGGAGTTAAACAATGTAAAGAAGTTTTAACCAAAGCTTTATCCCATGAAGTAAATGCAAACTTTATCGAAGGTATGGGCTGTATTGGTGGTTGTGTTGGTGGCCCTAAAGCACTACTTCCTAAAGATGAAGGTACTAAACTAGTAAATGAATTTGCCTTTGATTCTTCAATTAAAGTTCCAATCCATAGTAATTCTATGAAAAATGTATTAAAAGAATTAGGTATTAACTCTTTAAAAGATTTTGAAGATGCTGATAAGACTGCTATCTTTCATAGAAAATTTTAATACAATTATTTTTATTATTAAGGCGAAATTTTGTTAAATCTCTTATAGTCAAATTTTATTAAACTTCATATGATGTATTAAGAAATTTATTTTGGAGGTAATTTTTTTGGTTACCTTAAGCTTTTGTATTATAGCTAGAAATGAAGAAAAGAACTTATTACGTTGTTTGAAAAGTATAGAAAATATTGCTGATGAAATAATTATTGTAGACACCGGATCTATTGATATTACAAAGGAAATAGCTAAAAGTTTCAATTCAAAGATTATTGATTTTCCTTGGAATAATAACTTTAGCTTAGCAAAAAATATGGCTTTAAAACAGGCTACTAAAGACTGGATCTTCTTTATAGATTGCGATGAGTCTTTAGATTCTAGCCAAAGTTTAGAAATTAAAAATTATTTAGATAAAACTCCCTATTTAGGTTTTAATTTAAAGCTTATTAATATTATAAATAATAAGGCCCTTAAAGGCGATTATATATTTAGAATCTTTAAAAATAATGAAGGCTTTTATTATGATGGATATATAAATGAAACTTTAAAAAACCCTAGTCTAGGTCTTAACTTAAAAGATAAAATAAAAAATCTAGATTTAAACCTTTATAATCATGGTTTTGATATGGATAAAACATCTTTAATTAAAAGATCTAATAGAAACCTATTTATATATTCTGATTTTGAACATGATAAAAAAGATTATCTTTATTATTTTAATTTAGGGAATGAATATTATCTTCTAGAGAATTATCCTAAAGCCATTAACAACTATACAAAATCTCTTTACTCTAGTAAAAACATTTATATTTCTAGCTATATAACCTTTATTATTATTAAATCTTATTATCAAGCTGAAAAGTATAATCTTGGAATTTCTTTTGGTGAATGTTTATCTGCAAATTATAATAAATTTAGAGAAAATAATCTTATGATTGCTTTATGTTATAAAAATCTAGGATCTATAGAAGAATATAAAGATTATTATAAAACTTATTTAAACTCTGAAAATACTTTTTATGATTATTTTTTAGATTTAGAATTTATTAAAAATAAACACTTAATTCCTGAGATGTTTGGATTTAGACTTGAAAATTTAATAAGATAAAATAAGCTATATCAAAAATTGGTATAGCTTATTTTTATTTGTTAAGTAACCTTTTTAATTGTATTTCGTAGATAATTAAACTCATTTGATAATACTTTTCATTTATTTTCTCTAAAACTATTGACTTATTATTAATTAATAGTTATTATTAAGACATAATAAATATTGAATTACAGGAGGATATATTATGTCACTAATAGGAAGAAAAATAGATGAATTTAAGGTTCAAGCTTATCATGGAGGTAACTTTAAAGAAGTAACAAATGAAGATGTTTTAGGTAAATGGGGAGTATTCTTTTTCTACCCAGCAGATTTTACTTTTGTTTGCCCAACTGAGTTAGGTGATTTAGCTGATCATTATGAAGCATTTAAAAATATGAATACAGAAATATATTCAGTATCAGAAGATACTCATTTTGTACATAAGGCATGGGCTGATGCTACAGATACAATAGCTAAAGTTCAATACCCTATGTTAGCTGATCCAACTGGTAAATTAGCAAGAATGTTTGAAGTTTTAATCGAAGAAGAAGGTTTAGCTTTAAGAGGAACATTTATTGTTAATCCAGAAGGTATTATTCAAGCTTATGAAGTTCATGCAAATGGAATTGGAAGAAATGCTGAAGAATTAGTAAGAAAAGTTCAAGCTGCTCAATTTGTTGCAGAACATGGGGATCAAGTTTGCCCAGCAAACTGGACACCAGGAGCTGAAACCTTATCACCAAGTTTAGATTTAATAGGAAAACTTTAATAGATATATAATCTATTAGCTAAAAAATAGCGAGGAAACTTGCTATTTTTTTATAAAAACTAACGGATAATAATTATTACTTAATAATTTAATATAGGAGGTATTTATGAATAAAATTTATGATTTAATTATAATTGGTGGTGGTCCTGCAGGACTATCTGCTGGTTTATATGCAGGAAGAGCTAAACTAAAAACTTTAATAATAGAAAAAGAGCAAATTGGCGGACAGATAACTACTACTTCTGAAGTTGTAAACTATCCTGGAATAAAGAAAACATCAGGTTTTACATTAACTTCTGAAATGAGGGAACAAGCTGAATCTTTTGGTGTTCAATTTAAATCTTGTGAAGTTATGGATATTGATTTTAATAATGATATAAAAACAATAAAAACTAATACTGGCGATTTAAATTCAAGAGCTGTAATTATAGCTACTGGTGCAGTACCTAGAAAGCTTGGTTTCCCTGGTGAAATTGAATTTGGTGGTAGAGGTGTTGCCTACTGTGCTACTTGTGATGGAGAGTTTTTTAAAGATTTAGAGGTTGTTGTTATTGGTGCTGGATTTGCAGCTGCAGAAGAAGCTATATATTTAACTCGATTTGCTAAAAAGGTTATAATAATAGCAAGAGAACCTGACTTTACCTGTGCTAAATCAATTGGTGATAAGGTTAGATCTAATAAAAATATAGAAATTAGATTCAATACAGAAGTTGTTGAAGCTGTTGGTGATGATTTATTAAGGTCTCTTAAATTAGTTAATAATATGACTAATGAAACCTCAGAATATTTCCCACCAGAAAAAGATGGAACCTTTGGAATATTTGTATTTGTTGGATATGAACCTAAAACTAAAATATTTAAAGATAAAATTGAAATGGATAGATTCGGTTATATATTAACTGATGAAAATATGAAAACAAATATAAATGGTATATATGCTGCTGGAGATTTAAGACCTAAAGCCCTAAGACAAGTTGTAACTGCTGTTTCTGATGGTGCCATAGCTGCTACTGATGCTGAAAAATATATTTCTTTAGAAAAAGAACGACTTGGTATAGTTGAAGAAGAAATTGAAGAAGAAGTTAAAAAACCTGAATCTTCAAAAGAGCCTACTACTCTACCAAGTAATGGAGTAAATAGAAGCTCCTTATTAAATGATAATTTAAGAGGTCAATTAAAAGGAGTTTTAGATAAAATCACAAGTTCTATATCTTTAGTTTCAATAGTTGATCTAAATAATCCTAAATCTCTTGAACTTAAAGATTTAATTTTAGATATAGCAGCTTTAAGTGACAAGGTTACTACCATTATTTCAAATAAAGGTGAAAATCTTGATTTAGAATCTAAAATTCATGCTGATAAATTCCCTATTGTTGCTTTATTAGATAAAGATAATAACTATAGTGGTGTTAAATTCCATGGTGTTCCTGGAGGCCATGAATTAAATTCATTTATATTAGCTATCTATAATTTAGCAGGTCCTGGCCAGGCTATTAATCCTGACACATTAAAAGATATAGAGAAAATTGATAATAAAATAAACATTAAAGTTGCAGTTTCTCTTTCTTGTCATGTTTGCCCTGATGTAGTTATAGCGGCTCAAAGGATAGCTATAGAAAATCCTAATGTTGAAACTGAAATGATAGACTTATCAAACTTCAAAGATTTAAAAGAAAAACATAAAATCATGAGTGTTCCAGCTATAATAATTAATGATGAAAAAGTTTATTTTGGTGGTAAGAAATTAGAAGAAATAGTTAGCTTATTAAAATAATAATTATCAAAAGGCATAGATTTAACTAATCATGCCTTTTTAGCATCGTTATTTGATATAATTAAACCATATTATAAATCTAATCTATAATTCATTTTAGTATTTATTTAATAGTTATATTTTTATTAAGGGGTAGTTTATGTTTATTAAAAATAGAAGTTTACAAATTATATTCTTTGTTTTAATTGGCTGTATAGTCATGTCTTTAGTTGAGGGGGTTATTCAACCAGGTTATATTTATAAATCCTTAATTAAAATATTTACTTTTACCTCTTTAATTATAATATATTCTTATATAAACAAAGATTTTTCCTACTTTAATATCTTTAAAATAACTTCAAAGAAGGATCTTTCACTCTCTATTTTTATGGGTTTGATTGTATATTTAGTTATAACTTCCGCTTATTTTATAGCAAAAAGCTTTATTGATCTTAATGAAATTTCTGCAAATCTTATGTCAAAAGAAAATATATCTAAAGATAATTTTATTTTTGTTGCAATATATATAAGCCTTATTAATTCCTTACTTGAAGAAATGTTTTTTAGAGGCTTTGCCTTTATTACCTTAAGGAATTTTATATCTTTAAAATTTGCTTATATATTTAGCGCTCTTACATTCTCTTTATATCACGTATTTATTATGAAAAGCTGGTTTAACCCTTTACTATTTATTCTGCTACTATCATCACTTATAATAGCTGGTCTTATTTTTAACTATTTTGATAGAAGATCAGTTATATATAATTCTTGGTTAATACATATGTCTGCTAACTTAGCTATAAACACAATAGGCCTTATTATGTTTAAAATCATATAATAATAAACTTTTATCCTACTCTATTTCATTCTTATAAAGTAAATAAGCCTTACATCAAAATCAACTTTGATGTAAGGCTTATTTCTTATCATATAAATTAAGCTACTATTTTAGCTCTTAATTTTGCACTTTTTCTCTTTTCTGTTTCATCAACTACTAAAGCTGCTACTGCTGATCCTGTTACGTTAGTTGCTGTTCTCATCATATCTATTACAGCATCTACTGCAAGTACCATTGCCATACCTTCAATTGGTAATCCTAAAGTTGCAAGAACTACTGTTGTTGACATTGTAGCTGCTCCTGGAACACCTGCTATACCTATTGATGATATTATTGATGTTATAAATATTAATAGATATTGATATCCAGTAAGTGGAGTTCCAACCATATTAGCAACAAATACTGCAACTATTGCTGGATAAATACCACCACAAGCATTCATACCTATTGTTGAACCAAGTGGTGCAACAAAACTTGCTACATTTTCTGAAACTTTTGCATTTTCTACTAAACTTTTTATTGTTACAGGTAATGTTCCATAACTACTTTGGCTTGTAAAGGCTACTATTTGCGCTGGTAATATATTTTTAAAAAATTCTATTGGATTTCTCTTAGCTACAAAAGCTACTAATGGTGTGTGTACTAATAGTATTTGTAATATACAACCTACATAAACTGCTACAATTACTGTTATTAATGATAGTATTGTTTCCATACCGTTATTTACTGCTGCTGTAGCTATTAAAGCAAATACACCGTAAGGTATAAATTTCAGTACAATTCCAGTAACACTTAATACTACTTCATAAGTTGCTAATACAAAATCCTTGAAAGCTTTAACCTTTTCTGGATTTTTATTATCTTCTATAACTAATGCAATTGCTATAAATAATGAAAATACTACTACTGGTATAACATTACCACTAGCCATTGAAGCTACTGGATTTGCTGGTAAGAAGTCTAATATAACCTTTGATAGTTGTGGAATTTCTCTTGCTGTAAAATTTTCAACAGCTGTAAATTCAATTCCTTGACCTAATTTAAATACATTTCCCATTAATGAACCTATAAGTGCTGCAATCCCTGTTGTTCCTAAAAGGACTGCTAATGCTTTAAATCCTATATTCTTTAATGTATCTAAATTCTTAAGTCTAACAATACTTGTTATTATTGAAACCATAACAAGAGGCATTATAATCATTTTAATTAATGATATATACCCTTTTCCTACAACTTGCAGGAAAGCCACATTTTCTTTAAATACTACCCCTATTACTAAACCTAAACCTAAACCTACTAGTGTAGCTAAAGATCTTTTTCCTGTTTTAACTTTTACCTTATAAATAATATAGAACGCAACTATTGTTGCTAAAATTCCTAATATTAACTTTAATTTTGAATCCATGATACTCCTCCTAAAATTTTATTATTTTACATTTTACCATAATTACTAAGTCTAACTTAATTTGCTGGCCTGCAAAGTTAATAAAAAATGAACATATAATAGTTTTCTTATTACATAGCTTACTCCAAGTCAGAGCAAACTATTATATGTTCATCCTAAACTGTATGTTCATTCTAAACTGAATTATGAAATTATAACAACTCATCTAAAAAGTACGTTATTATAATTTCTTAAAAATAAAAAACCACTATCCCTGAATAATATTCAGAGGCAGTAGTTACATTCCGCGATTCCACTCTGGTTAGATATAAAATATCTATCTTTAAGTACATTAAATATCTATCTTTAAGTACATAAAATACTCTATCTCTATAATGGGAGAACCCATAAGACCCTACTTTAGTTCAAGTCTTAAACTCCAAGGTGCACTTCTTTATTAATTTCATAGGTTATCTCAGCAACTAACCTTCTCTGTAAATAATAATTAATAATTACTTTCCCTCTTCAATGTTTCTAATTCATATCGGATTACTATGTTTTAATTATAGACAAGCTTCTATCAGTTGTCAATATGATTTTTAACATTTTTCCTTCTTAATTTTTCTTATTATTTATTTTATAAATCTTAAATTTATCTCAACAATTTCTGAGCTATTCCCTATTCTTATAGGTGGTCCCCAAGTTCCTATACCAGAAGATACAACTACATTTAAATTATCTTTTTTTAAATATCCCCAGTCTACTTCAAATAACCTTTCAGTAATATAGCGACTTGGAAACATTTGCCCTCTATGAGTATGACCAGATACTTGTAAGTCTACACCATTTTCCATGGGCTCTTGAAGATTTTTAGGTGTATGATCAATCAAGATAATAGGTAATTTCTTATTATCATCAGATAATATATCAGATACCTTTTTCCTATCCCTTTTATAGTAACTCTCTACTGCTATATCTTCCCTACCTACAACTACAAAACTATCATTTATTTCTATATATTTATCAGTAAGTACATTGACTCCTGAACTTTCAAGATTATTAATAAGCTCCTCTACATCCCCGCCATAATAATCATGATTTCCTGTTGCAGCAAATACTCCATATTTAGTTTTTAACTTCTTAAAAGTTTCACCCATGTTTTGTCTTATAAAGGGTTTTATACTATCATCTATTATATCCCCTGCAATTAAAACAATATCAGGATGTAAATCATTTATTTTTTCAACCATAGTTAATAGTCTTGAATTATTAACTATATTACCTAAATGTAAATCAGATATCATTACAATTTTTAATTCTTCTATGTTACTTGATTTACCTTGTATATCTATATTATATTGAGCAACCTTAATGCTTTTAGCATTCCAAGTTCCGTAAACTAAAATACCTATTAAAAATATAAATATTATAATACCAAAATAGTTTTTTATAAACGTGCTATCTCTAATACCACTAGCAATAAATCTTGTTCTTTTCATAGCAAATCTTATTATATCAATACTTGGAAGGAGTATAAGTAAATAAAGGATGGCAGCCATCCAATAACTACCCAGTAAACTTAATAAGGCTTCTACTCTTAATGGTAAAAACTTACTACCTACTCTTGCAATAATAAAAGAAAGCGCAATCCCCCAAAATATTATCCAATAAACTTTGTTACTTATAAAAGGTATAAAGCCGCCTATTCCTTGCCAACTTCTAAGGCCTATATAATAATTAACCCCACCAAATATTAAAATTGAAGCACAAATCATAACTACAAATCCAATAGTTCTCATTTTTTTCTCCTTAATTGTTAATATCCTCTAAATATTCTTGTAAATTTTCTTTTGTTACCTTTTTATGAGCTGTTTTTATATATTTTCCTTTTTCTAATTCTTCTATACTCTCTAGAGATTTATAATTAGCTAAAGCATAAGCAATATCAAAAATAGCCTTTGATTGAAGCTTTGAATCACTTATTATTGTTCCTAATAATTCTCCATTCTGTATAGCTTCTAAAGCCTCTTCTATTCCATCTATTCCTAGCACCTTTGGTTTACTTGTAAATTTATCAAGATTATTATTTATAGATATTATTGCTCCGAGTGCCATAACATCATTATTACTAAATACTACTTCAATTTCATCACCAAAATCATTTATCCATTGATTCATTTTATTTATTGCTTGGTCACTTTGCCAATTAGCACTATCATCTGCTAACTTTTCAAGTTCTATTCCTTTTTCATACATAGCCTTTATACAATATTCTGTCCTTATAGATGTATCTTGATGACCTTGCTCTCCTTCAAGCATTACATATTGTATTTTGCCATCTTTATTTTTATCAACCTTTTCTCTATTGTTAATCCATTCATCTAATATTATTTCTGCTTGCATTCTTGCTGATTGCTCTGCTTGTGCCCCTACATAAAATAACTTATCCCATCTATTCATATCTTCTTCTACTGGCTCTCTATTAAAAAATATAATTGGTATATTTGCAGATTTAGCTTTATCTATTATAGTAGCTGCCGCTGTTCTATCTACTAAATTAACGCAAATTATGTCATAATCTTGATTAATAAACTTATCTACTTGATTTCCTTGATTTATACTACTACCTTTTGCATCTAAAAAATCTAAATTAATCTTTACTTTCTCTGAAATTTCCTTTTCTTTTGCAATATCCTCAAGATTTCTACTAATATTTGAAATAAACTTATCATCTTGCCTATATAAGGTTACTCCTATTTTTATTTCTTTATTTTCTAATTTTCTGTTGTTACTGTTACAGCCTGTAAGAATGGTTGTCATTAGTGTTAAAAATATAACATTTTTAAAATTTCTACCTATTTTCACAATAACCTCCTTGTATCTGATGTCTAGCCACTTTTCTCCCCTACAATTTGTGATGTAGAATATAATAATGACTTGACCCTAGATTTGGCACTCTTTATTATCTAACAATAGGAAAAAGTATTCTTTGATTTTCTTTAGAATACATATTTTCACTGTTTATTATAGTTGAATTAATTTTACCTTTATCAATTTCTTTTTTTTCTATTTTTTCAACAGCTGCTTTAATACTTAAGTACCCTAAATTAACTTCATTTTGCATTGCTATTCCATTAATTATATTTTCTTCTATTAAAGATACTATTGCACTTGAACTACCACTTCCATAAACTTCTATTTTGCTTTTAATTTTATTTACACTATTAAAGTTTTTCTTTGCCTTTCCTAGTATTTCTAGAACATTAGGTTCAAAACTTATTACTACATCTGTAGAGTTTTTTTCTATAATTTCATTTATCTTTAAAGATATTTCAACTTCATCTTTAGGTAGGTCTAAAAATTCATAGGAATTTTTGCTAAGCTTTAATTCTTTAATGAATCCTTTTATTCTTTCATTTGTACTACTAAAGTTTCCTCGACTTCTCAATATTGTAATGTTATTTCTTAAGTTTCCATTTCTAACTACTTCTTCTGCAAGCTTTTTCCCCAATTCTTCATTATCACAAGATATATAAGGAATTTTAGTTTGTGTTTCAATATTTGATTCAAATAAAATAACAGGTATCTTTTTATTTGTAATCTCTATTATTTTTGTTAATTCTAAGTAATCTGCTGGAGATATAACTATTGAATCTACCTTATTTTCAATTTCTCTTTCTATAAGTTCTTTCTGTTCTTTTATATTATTTTCTTCTAATAAGGTTATAAAGCTTATATTAACATTCATTTCAGAGGCAGCTTGTTCCATTCCTTCTTTTATTATTGTCCAGCTTTCACTATTTCTTCCTCTTACTATAAC
Source organism: Clostridium sp. (assembly GCA_029257045.1). GTDB lineage: Bacteria > Bacillota > Clostridia > Clostridiales > Clostridiaceae > Clostridium. The sequence goes on along the minus strand of JARIDB010000017.1, from coordinate 14,620 downwards.
AGCTATATTATAAATTTTTGTTTCTTTACTAGAGGATAAAAATAATATACTTATAAAAGAAGTTATAAGAAGGCAAAACAATACAAATATAATTGATTTCTTTTTTAACTTCATTTACTTTACCCCCTATTATATTTTTCTTTAGGCATATGAATTCTTATAGTTGTCCCTTCATCTGGTTTACTATATATTTCTAATCCATATTTTTCTCCAAAGTATAATTTTATTCTTTCATGAACATTTTTAAGACCTATTCCTGATCCTTTTTTATTCTGGTTATTATTATTACTAATTAATAAACTAGCTGCAATTTCTTCTGGCATACCTAATCCATTATCTATTATATCTATATATAAATCTTCATTTTTTATGTAGCTCTTAATATTAATATTGCCATCACCATCCATATATTCCATGCCATGATATATAGCATTTTCTATAAGAGGCTGTACTATAAGTTTTATAGATGATAAATCTAGAACTTCTTCCTCCGCTTGTACTTCATAGCTAAATTTATTTTTATATCTTATATTCTGGATAGTTAAATAATTTTTTGCATGTTCTAATTCGTCTTTTACAGTAATTATATTTTTCCCTTTGCTTAGGCTTATTCTAAAGAACCTTGCTAATGCTGTTACCATAGTAATAGAACCTTCATAATTTTCATTTTCTATCATCCATACTATTGAATCTAATGTATTATATAAAAAATGCGGGTTTATTTGAGCTTGGAGGGCATTAAGTTCACTTTTCCTTTTACCTTCCTGTTCTTTCATTACATTATCCATAAGTATATTCATTTTATTAACCATAGCCTTAATGGACCTTGCGAGATGTTGAATTTCATAAGATCCTTTTTCTGTAATATTTAAATTAACTACTCCATCTTCAAATTCTCTTAAAGATTTTTCTAACTCCTTAATTGGATTTGCGATTCTTGAAGAAACATAAATATTTACTGAAATTAAAGATAATATTGCAAAAAGCATTATGAATATAGTAAATATTTTTATTTCATTATATTTGGATGTAATATCAGATATTGGAGATACCGAAACTATCTTCCAACCTGTATACCCTACAGTTTTAATATTTATAAGTCTCTTATTGCCTTGAAATTTTTCTATATAATCTCCATCTTCATAAGATGCTACTTTATAGTTATTTTCCTCTATTAAATTTGAATAAATAAGTTGCTGCCTAGGATGATATATAATCTCTCCATTACTGTCAATTAAATATATATATCCATTTTGCCCCATGTCTACATTATCACAAATTTGTTCTATTCCACTAAAGTTCATATCAACTAATAGAACTCCACCTTTTATCTTTGAATCTTCAGTAATTTCTACAGCACGGCTTAAGGAAACAACCCATGTATATTTATAATTTAAGTCGTAAAATAAATTTTGTACATGAGGAGTTGAAAAATGTAGGTTTTCTCTTTTATTTACAGCAACTTTAAACCAATCATTTTCCCTTGGATCCAAATTATTTTTTAGTTGCTTTACAGGATAAGATGCTAAAATTTCTCCATAATCTGAAAATAAACTTATACTAATTAAGTAATCCTTATTAGCTTCATAAATTAAGTCCATTTCATTATTTATATTTTGTGTAGCTAAATCGCTTTTTTTAATTGCTCTATAATAAATAGTATCTGATATTTTCATTACTCTTCTAAGATAACTATCTAAATTTAAATTAACTTGCTCTAATATAGCTTCATTATTTTTAGCTACCATATCTTCGGTTTCTACAGTGAATCTCAAATAAAAAGTACCTAAAACTATTAACATTCCACTTACAGCAACTATTGTAAAGGATAGAGAAATTATATTTTGGATACTAGCAGTTTTATAATAATTTATAATTTTATTTTTTATTCCTCTAATTATTCTCATAACTTTAATTCTTTCTATACTTTGATGGTGATATTCCAAACTTTTTCTTAAAAACATAACTAAAATAGTTAGCTTCTAAGTATCCAACTTTTTTTGCAATTATATAAGTTTTATCATCTGTTGTCTTTAAAAGCTTTATAGCCTCTTCAAGTCTTACTGATGTTAAGTAATTTACAAAAGCCATATCTGTTTCTTTTTTAAATATTGTTGAAAAATATGTTGGACTTACATGAAGTTTTGAGCATAGTTTTTCAACAGACAAATCACTATCATCATAGTTTTCAATAATGTATTCTTTAGCCTTTACCACAAGTAATTTTGAAGAATTAACTCTTTCCGTTTTAATTAATTCATTTAATCTTATGGATTTATTAATAAACCATTCCTTTATTTCTAAAATAGAATCCATTTTATCTAAATAAGAATAGCAATTAAAGTTTTCACCAAATATTTCTGAAATATCTAAATTGTAGACTTGAGTTAACTTTAATAAAGAAGTCATCACTTCCATTATATAAATTCTATATTTGTTTATTGGTACAAGATATTTTTCAATCTTATTAAATATTCCTTCAATAACTTCTTTTATTTCTAAACTAGAATTTAACTTTATTGAATTTAATAATTTACTTTCATCTATTTCATCAAATTGAAGCTGAATTGTATTATCTGGTTCTACATCATCTATATATATAACCTTACCATTTCCTAAGATAGGTCTATATTCTAAGGCATTTTGAGCAGTTTTATAAGAAAACCTAATTTGTGATATATGTTTATATATTTTACCTATACCAGCTGAAATTGTTGTCCCCAAAATACATTCAAAAACTTTACAAACTTCATTTAACCCCTTAATAAAATTCATAATTTCTTTTTCTTCTTTAAATGTACCTAAAACAACAATCTTATCTGAATAAGGAAAACTAATAAATTTGCAATATTTTACTAGATTTTCATCCACTATTTTTTTAATTGAAATAAGTACTAATCCATTATCATTTAGAAGTTCTAAATCCTCTTCCTTAACTTTAAAATTACCATCTAAACTTATTAAAGCTACAGATAAATACCTTTCTACAAAGTCTAATCCTAGCTTTTCTTCATCTTCTCTCCATTGTTCCTTGCTTATTCTTCCTTCTAAGGCACCAACTAAATATTGCTCCCTAATTACAGGAATACTTTCTAAATAGTGATTAGTTAAAATTTCTTTATTTCTTTTTTCATTATGTTCTTCGTCTAATTTATCTTTAAGCCTTTTTAAAACTTCAATTAATTCTAAAGAATTAATTGGTTTTAAAACATATTCTACTACATTTATTTTTATTGCTCTATGAGCATATTCTAAATCATCTGAACCTGAAAAAATAATTATTTTAGTAGAAGGCATTATTTCTGCCATCTTTTCTCCAAGTTGAAGTCCATCTAAGAAAGGCATTTTTATATCTGTCATAATAACATCTGGTCTTAACTTTTCTGCCATTTCAAGAGCATCTTGTCCATTTTCTGCATCTCCAACAACAATAAACCCATATTCTTCCCAGTTTATTTTTTTTATTACTCCAAGTCTTATTTCTTCTTCATCATCTACTATTACTAATTTATATAACCCCATAAGCAATCCTTTCTCTATCTATTATTAAAATATTTTGCTTTTTTCTAGCTCTATAAAAATCCAATTTTCTTTATTGATAGTATATAATATCATTATTAATTTTACTTAATTTAAAATTCTATAAAAATAATTATATCATAACCAAATGTAAATGTTATCAAGTTCTTTTCTAATTTATTTCTTAATAAAAATTAAAAATAAGAAAAACTATTCTAAATTATAGAATAGCTTTTCAAAGTTCTAATTTTAAATTTTATAACATACCACAAACAATTGAAATTATTAATAATGATGTTAAACCAATTATTATTTTATCCATACTCTTTGTTGTTATATCTATTTTACTATAAAGAGTATCTCTAATATCTTTTTTAGCTTCTTTATTTTCTAACTTTTCTTCTTTATTATCTATTTCATTAACATTTTTCATAATATCACCTATTTTTTAGCTATATATTTTCTAACGTCTAAAGATACAGCTATAATAATTATTAATCCTCTAATGATATATTGCCAGTAGGCATTAACTCCAATAAAGTTTAAACCGTAGTTAATTACTTGAAGAAGTACAGCTCCTAGTAAGATTCCAGGGATTGTGCCTATACCACCAGTAAAGGAAACTCCTCCAACTACACAAGCAGATATAGCATCTAATTCATAGTTTACTCCTGTTCCTGTTGTAGTAGAACCTGCTCTAGCAGCTTCTAAGAAACCAGCTAGTCCATATAAAGCACCAGCTATCATACAAACGTACATAATATTTTTAACAATATTTACTCCAGACACTGCTGCTGCTTCTGGGTTTCCACCTATTGCAAACATATTCTTGCCAAGTTTTGTTTTATTCCAAACAAACCACATGATTACTGCTACAATTAATAAATATATTGGAAGGTATGGAAATTCAAAAGAACCTATTCTAATATATCCATTTACTAAACTTGAATATCTTTCATCTAAGTTAGCTATTGGTTGAGCCCCTAGTGGTGGTCTATCTATATATAAACAAGAAACACCAAAGGCAATAAGTTGAGTTCCAAGAGTTATTATAAAAGCATGTAGCTTAAGCTTTGCTATACCAAAACCGTTAATTGCTCCAAATATAGCTCCTACTGCAATTGCTATTAACATAGGCACTATAAGCGGTAATGCCTTTAAGTTAGGATACATTCTTGCCGCATAAGTTGTTGATTGTAATAAAGATGATGCTATAATCGCTGTAAGTCCAAGTACTCTACCAGCTGAAAGGTCTGTTCCTTGTATTACTATAAGACCTGCTGCACCAAGTGCTAATATTCCTCTTGTTGATGCTTGGCTTAAAACATTTGTAAAGTTTTTAAAAGATAAAAAATTTGGCTCCTTTATAACAAATACTATTATCATAGCAAATAAAACTATATATAAAGCATAATTCAACATAAAGTTGGTGAAGGTTTCTTTGTTTATTGTTGGTTTGTTTGTTTTAGTATTATTCATATGTTACACTCCCATTCTAAATATATTTTGCTGCCATAGCCATAATGTCTTCTTGTGTTAATTCTTCTGGTTTTCCCTCTCCTGCTAATCTACCATTAGACATTACAATGATCCTATCACAAATACCTATTAATTCTGGCATTTCTGATGATACAACTATAACCCCTTTTCCTTTGTTAGCTAAATCTATAATCAATTGATAAATTTCATATTTAGCACCAACATCTATTCCCCTTGTTGGCTCATCTAGAAGAAGTATTTCTGGATTAGTTAAAAGCCATCTTCCAATGATAACCTTTTGCTGATTACCTCCAGATAAACTTTTAATATGAGTTTTTTGACTTGGAGTTTTAACTTTCATACTGTCAATTACCCATTTAGTATCCTCTTCCATTTTCTTATTATCTAATAACAATCCTTTTTTATAACCATCTATATTAGCTATTATTGTATTTTCTTTAATATCTAATTGTCCAAATATTCCAGTTGATCTTCTTTCTTCAGTTAATAGAGCAAATCCATTTTTTATAGCTTCTCTAGAATCTTTATTCTCTACCTTTTTCCCATGAAGAATTAGTTCACCTTTATTATGACGAGCTATCCCAAAGATTGTTTCTAAAAGCTCAGTTCTTTTTGAACCAACTAACCCTGCAACTCCTAAAATTTCACCCTTTCTTAATTTAAAAGACACATCCTTTATTGAAGGTTGATATGTACCTGTTAAATTATTAACTTCAAGGATTACATCTGAAGGCTTATTTGTTTTTGGTGGAAATCTTTTAGTTAAATCTCTACCAACCATTAACTTTATTATTTTATCTGTTGTAAGTTCTTTTGCTGATAATGTATCTATCCATTTACCATCTCTCATTATTGTTACATCATCAGATATTTGAAGAATCTCTTCCATCTTATGAGATATATAAATAATTCCACAGCCTTTATTTCTAAGCTTATTAATAATTTTAAATAAATGTTCAACTTCTTCTGTTGTTAAAGATGATGTTGGCTCATCTAATACTAATATTTTAGCATTATAAGAAACAGCCTTTGCTATTTCAAACATTTGTCTTTGTGATACTGATAGTTTTGCCATCTTAGTCTTAGGATTAACATTTATCTCTAACTCATCTAATATTTTTTTAGTATTTTCATACATGGTCTTTTCACTTATAATTCCACCATTACTTGGATATCTTCCAAGCCATATATTGTCCATTATGTTTCTTTGAAGTACTTGATTTAATTCTTGGTGAACCATTGCTACACCATTATCCATTGCTTGTTTTGGATTAGAAAAGTGTATTTCTTTTCCTTCTATTAAAATTCTACCGCTATCTTCAATATATACACCAAATAAACATTTCATTAAAGTAGACTTTCCAGCTCCATTCTCCCCCATTAAGGCATGTACAGTTCCTGGGCTTACTTTTAATTGAACATTATCTAATGCTTTAACTCCTGGAAAACTCTTATTTATATCTGTCATTTCAAGAATGTATTTTTTATCTGCCATAACCTACCTCACCACTTTTCAAATTATTTGATAAACTGCATAGTAACTTACTATGCAGTTTATAGGAAAACTTTTTATATATATTATTTTAGGAATTCTTTGTAAGGAATACGTATTGCAACTCCTGAATCATCAAACTTATATGAACTTCCATCAATAGCTTTTTTGCCATTAGCTAAGTTCATACCAGCTGTATATAAAGCTTCAGCCATTGCTGGTGCATCTTGAAGAACTGATCCAATCATAAATCCTTTTGCAATATAATCTTGTGCTGCTGCAGTAGCATCAACACCAACTACTGTGATAGTTTTAGTTGCATCACCATTGTTATAACCTTGAGCTTGTAGAGCTGCAATACCACCTAAAGCCATACCATCATTGTTAGCTATAACAGCTTCTATTTTATCTCCATAATTAGCAAACCATGCTTCAGTAGCATTTTGAGCTAATGCTTGATCCCAGTTACAAACTTGTAATGCTAATTCTTCTACTTCAATTTTATTATCTACTAAAGTTGAAACTGAGAATTTAGTTCTAGCTACAGCTTCTGGATTGTCAGGTTCACCTTGTAACATAACGTATTGAATTTTTCCATCTCCATTTTTATCAAGAATAGTTTTATCTTTATTCCATAAATCTGTTAATATGTTTCCTTGCATAACCCCTGCTTCTTTAGCATTTGTTCCTACAAATACTGCCTTATCATAAGATTTAATAGTTTCTACTGCTGGTTCTCTATTAAATAGAACTACAGGTTTGTCCGCTGCTTTAATCTTATCAATTACAGTTTGAGCTGCTCCTGTATCAACTAGGTTTACTAATAGTAAATCCACGTCCTTTTGAATAACTGTATCTATAGCATCATTTTGAGTAGCTTGGTCACCTTTTCCATCATAAAACTCAAATTCAATTTCGCCTTTATTTTTAGCTTGAAGATCTTGTAAGCTTTGTCTTACAGTTGATATATAAGTATCATCAAATTTGTATAATAATACTCCAACTTTAAGAGCCTTTCCTTTTTCTCCACCTTTGTTAGTATTTTCTACTGGTTTACTTCCACAACCAACAAATGTTGCTGCTAACATCATTGTAGCAACTGTCATAGTTAATATTTTTTTTACTTTTTTCATAAATTAACCCTCCACCTTTTCTAATTTATATAGTTGATTATCGTTTACATTTATAATTATAGATTCTTATACCTTTAATATCCATATAAAAAACTTCACTATTATATCGAAATTCTTTGATTTTTTCTTATTTTATATTTATTAATAACTTTTTAATAATTTGTTAACTATTTAGTTGCATGATATATATCTTACATATCATATAATTTAAATGATATAATATATAGTAAGAGAGGAGTTGTTTTTATGAAAAAAAATTTTAAAACTTTATTAATAATCTTAGCTGTAATAATTGTTATAACCTTTCCAATAGTTTCTGGATATAACAATTTAGTATCTTTAGATCAAAAGGTTGCAAATGCCTCATCCAATATTGATACGAACCTTCAAAGAAGGTCTGATCTAATACCTAATTTAGTTAGCACAGTGCAAGGTTATGCGTCACAAGAAAAGGAAATATTTACTGAGATTGCTGAGGCAAGAAGTAAATTATCTGGTGCAACAAATGTTACAGATCAAGCAAATGCTGACTCCCAGTTAACTGGTGCTTTATCAAGATTATTAGTAGTTGTAGAGCAGTATCCTACTTTGAAATCTAATGAGAATTTTATAGCTCTATCAGATGAACTTGCAGGTACAGAAAATAGAATTGCCATTGCAAGACAAGATTATAATCAATCTACAACAGCATATAACACTAAAAGAAGAAAGTTTCCAACAAATATATTAGCCTCAATGTTTAACTTTGATGAAAAACCACTTTATAAAGCTGCTGATGGTGCTTCAGAAGTTCCAAAAGTAGATTTTAATCGTTAATTATGAATAAGCTATTTATTAAAGTAAAAAGCTTTATTTTAATATTTGTATTAGCTTTACTATCATTTAATAATATTGTTTTTGCTGATACTACTTACCCTACTCCTACACAGTATAAATATGTAAATGACTATGTTAATTTACTTACTACTGAAGAAAAGGAACAAATAATATCTATTGGTAAAGAATTATATGATAAAACCGGTGCTGAGGCTACTGTTGTTATTATCGATTCTACAAACAATATTCCAATTACAGATTATGCTAATAAATTATTTAGAACTTGGGGAATTGGAAATAAAGATAAAGATAATGGACTTTTAATTCTACTTGCTATAAAAGATAGGAACTGGAAAGTTGAAGTTGGTAGAGGCCTGGAAGGTGCTATAACTGATGCAAGTAGCGGAAGAATAATGCGTGATCTTGCAACACCAGAATTTAAGAACAATAATTATGGTACTGGCTTACTAAATAGTTATAGTGCTTTTTCAGATTTAATTGCTAAAGAATATTCTGTTACACTAGATAAAACATTAAATATTGATTTATCTAATTCTAATTCAAGTAATAATACTCAAATGCCTTTAAAGAATAAAATTTCTTTAGGATTTATTTTCTTTTTATTCTTACTTGATTTACTTATTAATAGAGGTAGGGTTACTTCTTCTATATTTAAGATACTAATGTACTCAATGTTATTTAATAATCGTAATGGTCCAAGAGGTGGCGGTGGCCGTGGTGGCGGCGGCTTCGGAGGTGGTGGCTTTGGTGGCGGTTCCTCCGGTGGCGGTGGCTCCTCTGGAAGCTGGTAAAAAAGGTGAATATATAATATCTTATCCACAAGGAGAGTTATTATAATGCTCTAAAAATTAAAAAAAGAGTTGCAATTGCAACTCTTTTTCTAATTTTAAATTTATATTCTTATTTTTTATTAATATAATCACTTGTATTAGTATTTAATCCCTTTGCCTTTAATCTACCCTCTATCATATCTTTAATTATAGAGTAAACTATAGCGAATAAAGGAACCCCTATTACCATTCCTAAAAGTCCTAAAACCTTTCCTGCAACCAAAATTGAAAATAGTATCCAAAAAGCTGATATTCCAATGCTGTCTCCAAGTATCTTAGGTCCAATAAAATTTCCATCTATTTGTTGTATTACAAATATGATAACTAAGAACCATAAAGCCTTAATAGGTGATATAAATAATATTATTATAAAAGATGGAATAGCTCCGATAAATGGTCCAAAGAAAGGTATTATGTTTGTTATTGAAATTATAAAAGATATTAATATGGAATAAGGCATTTTAAAAATTGTAAGAACTATAAATGTTAAAACTCCTATTATTGCAGAATCAATTATCTTTCCTATTATGAACCTACCCAAAGTGTAATTGCTTTTATGTACTAATTCTACCATGTAATTAGCGTGTTTTTCCTTTAATAAGGCATAAGTAATTTTTTTACCTAAAGCACAAAGTTTTTCCTTATCTATTAGAAGATAAATTGATACTATAATACCAAGAACCATATTCCATATTCCTGAAATTGTGTTTCCTATAAAGAGTCCTAAAGCTGGCATTAAATTTGTAACAAATTTAATAATATAATCTACAGCTTTATTAAAATTTTCCATTATGAGGTTTGAATTTTCTGGGCTTATACTCAAATTATCAATTAATTCATTTGCAAACTTATTTGCAGTATTAATATATCTAGGAATATCATTTACAAGCCCCATTATACTTCCCATAACCTGAGGAAATAAAAACTTAATTACAAGAGAAAGTATTAATATCGCTGTTAAATAAGATAAAAATATACTTATTCCTTTTGTAGATTCCAATTTAAGTTTCTTCATATATTTAATTTCAAAAAATTTATTTTCATAAAAATCCAACAAAAAATTTATAATGTAAGCTATTGAAAAACCTATAATAAACGGTTGCAAAATTATGATAATATAATCTAATTTATCTGTAAATATACTAACCTGAGATATAAAAAAATAAACTAACATGATTGATAGAGCTAATAAAAAACCATAAATAGCTATTGTTGTGTACTTTTTATTCCAATCTACTTTCATAGGAGCCTCCTAATTATTACTTTAAAATTTAATAATTTTCTTCCTTTTTAAATTTATTTTATATATTTAATATTTTTAATTTTATAAAATAACTTTAATCAATTAAGTAACTTACTTTATATTACACTATATATAGCCTTCCTTCAATAAGTATTAACCTCTACCAATATTATAATTACTTTCTTTTTTTCTTTCCTTAAACTCTAAGAACTTTAAATATATAAATATTACAAAAAAATATAATACTGCCATTAGCTCTAAATTAATAAAATACTTATATCCTTCTCCAATATTTTCTAATACGGTACCTTTAGCCGCAATATTGCTGGTGAAACTTACAAAAAAATAACTTGTTTTAAATTGGCTATTAAATATGCCCATAATTATAGATAATATTTCTAGTTCTATAAAAACCTCTAATAAATCCTTAACTTTTAACTTATATTTATGAATTACAATAAAATAAATAGGCAACATTATTATAACTATATGACTTATAATAAATTTATAATATTTTAAATAACTTGAAGATAATGATATATCCATAGAAATAAAACTACCTATTCCTCCAATAAATCCGCAAACTAATATAAAATTAAATATCCTTTTATTTTTACTTAATCCTACTATTATAGAAAGTATTGTGCAAAGATAACATAAATGAAAAGGTAAATTATTAATATCAATACCAAGTATTACCCAATTTCCTAAATAATAAAAGCATAATACCCCTCCAGTTATAAAGGAAACCATATATCTTATTTTCTTTTCTAATCTCTTATTAATTATAATAATATCTTTAGATAATACTATAATTATAATTAATATAAATACAATTATAAATGGTGCATATCGTTCATAACTATTCATGATATAATTATCACTTTCATTTATTCTTACAATAAATTCACTTAATTTAAACTCAGCCATAATAATCAACTCCTGATTAAATTCAAAATCAATTTTCTATAATATTAATTCTTTTCAATTCATATATATTAATATGAAATATTTAATTGAAAAATAACAAAAAGGGCCAGCATACCTTAGTTATGCTGGTCCTTTTTCAAATTATATTAATATTTATCTGCAGCGTCTATTATTATTTTTTTTCTTTAAGCAACATAAAATATCCTTAACTGCTTTTTGATATCCATCTTGGAAACCTCTTTGATATCCTTTTTTAAATCCGCATCTAAATCCAGCCTTGTATCCTTCTTTATATCCGCATTTATATCCTCTTTCGTATCCTTCTCTTAAGCCTCTTTCATAAGCAGCTCTTGCTAATTCTTCTGCCTTGCAAAGTCCCTTTTTATAACCTTTTCTAAAACCTTCATGGAATCCTTCTTCTTTTCCTTTTACGAATCCACATTTAAAGCCTCTTACATAACCAATTTCTATTCCTTTTTTAAGACCTTTTCTAAACCAATCTGTACAATCAATAATTGGTTTACAACCATGATCATGTTTGAATTCCTCAGCATCAAAGTTTTCTAATTCATAGTTTTCTTCATCCATGTTTAGATAATCACCTTCTGTTTCTTCTTCGTTATAATATGAATAATCTTCTGAATAATTTTCTTCTTCATAATCTTCATTCTCATAATCATAGTTAAGAATATCTTCTTCATTAAAGTTTTCTTTTAAGAATTCTTCAAAATTTTCATTTGTTAAATCATATCTAGTTTCCATCTTTTTTATCTCCTTATATTACGTTATAATACATAATATATGATTTTATGTTGTCTTTTGTTAATATTAAAAAAAATATTTTTAATCTTTTAAAAGAGAACTTAATTCTCTAACTAAGTTTTTAACTCTTGTAGGTAATTTAGCTAAAGCTTTTTCTCTTTTTCTTTCATCTTGTATTTGAGCTATTTTCATAACTTCTTCCTGCATTCCAGGTATTGAATTAAATTCTTCTACTAATTTATTGAACCTTGCTGCAAAATTTGGATCTTGCATTTTCCCTTGTATTTTCATTACTAGATTATATCCATTCATACTCTTACTCCTAAAATTACTTTATTTCATCTTATTCAAAGAGTCTTTTATTGTTTCCTATTTTTAGATGAAAAAAAGTAGTATAGCTCTTATTAAAGTCTATACTACTTATTTTCCAGGAAATTATAATAACTTCATCCTTTGAATAAGTTATTATAATTTCTTCATTTAGTTTACAGTTAACATATAATAGTTTGTGATGACTTCGAGCTAGCGAGGTCATAAGCAAACTATTATATGTTCATCTTTTTACTGATTTTGATGATTTATCATTAAATGTAATTTATCTATTCTCTTATCATCTAATTTCAATAATTTTAGTTTAATATTATTTAATATTATTTCACAATTTTTAGTATCCTTTGGTATTTCACCAAGCTTTTCAATAAATAATCCCCCTATTGTATCTGAATCCTCTGATTCTAATTCAATATCTAAATCATCATTTAGATCTGAAATAGCCATTAATCCACTTACAATATAGTTTTCATTATCTATTTTTTCTATCTCCTGATGGGTATCATCATATTCATCTAATATTTCACCCATTACTTCTTCTATAATATCTTCCATTGTAACTATACCTGAAAAACCACCATATTCATCAATTAACATAGCTACATACATTTTCTTTTCTTTAAGCTTTTTAAATAAGTCATCTATATTCTTTGTTTCAATAAAGAAATATGGATCTTTTATAAGATCTCTAATTTTTACATTTTCAATACCTTTTTCAACTATGCTAGCAAACAGGTCTTTCATATGTAAAATCCCTACAACATTATCAATTTCATCTTCATATATAGGTATTCTAGAAAAGTTTTCTTCTAAGATCTCATTAATACATTCTTTTATATTATCTTCAACATTAAGCATGAAAGTTTCTGTTCTTGGTGTCATAATGCTCTTTGCAGCTGTATCATCAAATTCGATTATACCATCTATCATATCTCTTTCAGCTTCGTTAATAGCACCAGTCTCTTCACCAATCTCAATTAGGCTTCTTATTTCCTCTCTTGAAATTTGTTCTTCAATGCCTTCAGTTTTAAATCCGAGCAATTTTATAATTGAATTTGTTGAGAAAGATAAAAACCATACAAAGGGTTTAGTTATCTTTGATACAAATATTATTATTTTTATTGAACTCATAGCTACTTTTTCAGCATTTTGAAGAGCTATCCTCTTTGGAACCAATTCTCCTAATACTAAAGTTAAATAAGCTATTAATAAAGTTATTGCAATTAAAGCTACACTTTCACTATAAGGTATATTAAATCCTTTTAAAAACCTTGCAAACCCTACTGAAATTGAGGTTGCAGCAGATGCTGAAGCAAAGAATCCTGCGAATGTTATACCAACTTGAATTGTTGATAAGAAATTATTAGGTTCCTTAATAATACCCTTTAATAATACTGCCTTTTTATTTCCTTCCTCTGCTAAAATGTTTATCTTTGTTTTATTTAAAGATACAATTGCCATTTCTGCTGAGGCAAAAAATGCATTAACTCCAACTAAAATAAAAATTAAAATAAAACTACTCCCGGGGCTTCCTTCCATGTTTTACATTCTCCTTAAAATTTTATAGTATTATCATTTTAACATGAACTTACTATCATTATCAAATTTATTATTTATTATACTATATTTATTAATTATGTTTCTATACATATCATATATAAAAACATATTATTATATCTCTATAACCTCCTTATTATTAAATATATTCTATATACCATTATTTCTATTTTCTTCTTTTCCTACGATAACTCTGCATATTCTAGCAGACATATTTACTCTATCTATCCCTAATAACTGAATATGACCTATTGATTAATTGCTTTTAGTTAGTTTTTCACTAAACATTAACTTGTTGAGTCTTATTTTATCATCATATTTATATCATCTTGAAGTTGTTGTTCTAGCAATTGAAGTGTATGTGAGGGACATATCCATTGAAGTAAGAATTCTTTATTAGGAATCCAGGAAATTAATTGTGTAATTTCTTCACAACTAAACTTTTCAAGTTTTATCATAATATTAAACACACTCCATCTATATAATT
>JARIDB010000065.1 GCA_029257045.1 Clostridium sp. | reverse complement strand
ATCATAATATCTGTCTGATATCTTTGATATCCATATCTTATAGCTAAATCTCCAAGTCCCCCAGCTCCAATAGAACCTGCCATTGCTGAATAACCTATTATGTTTATTATTGCTAAAGTTAACCCTGAAATTATTGAAGGTATTGCTTCCTTAAACATAACTTTAAACATTATTTGAAAATCTGATGCTCCAAAAGATTTTGCGGCTTCTATAACACCATTATCTACTTCCTTTAAAGCTCCTTCTATTATTCTTGCAACAAAAGGTGCTGCTGCAATTGTAAGTGGTACTATAGCTGCAGGAGTTCCTGTAGATTTTCCTGCCATAATAACTCTCGTTAATGGAATTATTGCAACCATTAATATTATAAATGGAAAACTTCTTAAAATATTTATTATTCCATCTAAAATCTTAAATAATCCTTTATTTTCTCTAAGACCTTTAGGCCCAGTCATTACTAATATTATTGCTAGTATACCTCCTAATAATACAGAAAATATTGTTGAGAAAGATACCATTGTCAAAGTTTGCTTAAATGCTTTTAATAATATATCTGCCATTATTTAAGAACCTCCCATACTATATCTTTATTTTCTAGGTATCTAAAAACTCTATCTTCATCTTCTACCTTAATATTTATAACTAAGCTTCCTAGAACACTATCTCTAAATTTCTCTAGTTTACCCCATACTATAGAAAAATCAATATTTAAATCCCTTGCCATTTCTGTAATTAAGGCATTTTCTGAAGAGGTACTTGGGAAGAATATCTTTATGTTTACCCCTTTACCTGGAAGTAATTCTTCATCCTCTGCTCCTAAGAATTTTTTTAATGATACTCCTGGGTTTAAGAATAAATCTTCAACTTTTCCTTCCGCTTTTAAAATTCCGCCTTCTATTAAGGCTACCTTTTCGCATACTTCTTTCACTACTTCCATCTGGTGAGTAACTATTACTACTGTAATACCAAGTTCTTTATTTATTTTATAAAGTAAATCTAAAATATCCTTTGTTATTTTAGGATCTAGTGCTGAAGTAGCTTCATCACAAAGTAGTATTTTAGGTTCTAATGCTAATGCTCTTGCTATAGCAACTCTTTGTTTTTGTCCACCACTTAAATTCCTTGGTTTTACCTTTGACTTTTCTTCAAGTCCTACTAAATTTAAAAGTTCGTTTACTCTTGCATTCACTTTAGATTGTTCATATCCCCATACCTCTAAAGGAAGGGCTATGTTTTCGAAAACTGTTTTTCTATCTAGTAGATTAAAGCCTTGGAATATCATTCCTAAATCTTTTCTAAATTCTCTAAGTTCTTTTCCTTTTAAATTTTTAACTTCTTTATCCATAACTCTTAGTGAGCCCTTTTCATAACTTTCTAATCCATTTATACATCTTAGCAATGTAGATTTTCCTGCACCACTATGACCTATAATTCCATATATTTCTCCTTCTTTAATTGTTATTGAAACCTCTTTTATAACTTCCGTTTCTCCAAACTTCTTTATAAGGTTTTTTATTTCAATCACTACTAATTCCTCCTTTTAAAAAGTGGACACATATAATTTTGCTTATTCCGTCGTTTCACTCCAAGTCATCTCAAACTTATATGTGTCCACTTGAAAACTGGAGGAAGAAATTATAATAACTTATACATACGTAAACTTATTATAATTTCTTAAAAAACAAAAAACGCATTAGAGAATAAAATCTAATGCGTTATAATTCACATATTAATTTATTCTCTCATCTATCAGCTAATAAGCTGCAGGATTTAGCACCAAACTAAAAGGAAATAAACCTAAATATAAATATTTATGTTTTTTAACCTATTATAGGTTGCTGGGTTTCATAGGGCCAGTCCCTCCACCACTCTTGATAAGACATTCATCAATTTATTAAGTTGTTGCTTATACTATACATTTTGTTATTTATTTTGTCAATAATTTTTTAATATAAAATTATTAGTATTAAATATTTATATAAAACTTAATTAAGTTTTTATAAAAAAATAAGGTTTAGTATTTAACCTAAAACCTTATTTATATATTGGAAATTTATTATGAACATTTTTAATCTACTTTTCTTCCATATAATTTCGTCATATAACATATTTCTTCTGCTAATTTATTTGTTAAATCTTTTTTGCTAATTCTAAAAGTCCAGTTTCCACCTAAAGTTGATGGCATATTCATCCTAGTTTCATTTCCAAGACTTAACCAATCCTGCATAGTTGTAACAGCTAATACTGCTTTACTTGAAAATATTCCTCTTATCATTCCTTTAGCAATTCCTTCTTGATAAGTTAGGTTTAAGTATTTTTTAGCTTTCTCAATTTCTTTTTTGCTTCCAGTTTTGTTGTACCATCCGAGAACTGTATCATTATCATGAGTTCCAGTATAAGCTATACAATTTTCTGGATAGTTATGTGGTAACTCGCTTCCATCTTCATCACCAAAAGCAAATTCTAGAATCTTCATTCCAGGAAAACCAGTTCCATCTCTTAAATCAATTACTCCTTGAGTCATCATTCCTAAATCTTCTGCAATTATATTTACATCACCTAAATTTTTTTTAATAGCATCAAATAATTTTATTCCTGGACCTTTAGTCCAAACTCCAAATTCTGCTGTTGGGTTTCCATAAGGAACTTCCCAATAAGCTTCAAAACCTCTAAAGTGATCTATTCTTACAACATCATATATTTTAAAACTTTCTCTTACTCTAT
>JARIDB010000032.1 GCA_029257045.1 Clostridium sp. | reverse complement strand
AGATTTATTTGCGGCTTTAGTAGTAGCAGCATGTGATCTTGTTTATCCTATGATGACAAGAACTTTAGTAAATGACAGTATTCCAAATAAGAACATGAGAATGATAGGGGTATTTGCAATAACCCTTATAGTAATATATATAATTAAGGCTTTATGCGGATATTTTATGCAATATTATGGACATGTTATGGGTGTAAATATGCAGGGGGATATGAGAAAGGAAATGTTCTCACATCTTCAAAAGTTACCAAATACTTATTTTGATAATAATAAAGTCGGAGATCTAATGAGTAGAATGATAAATGATCTTATGGATATATCAGAGCTTGCTCACCATGGTCCAGAAGATTTGTTTATATCTATCATAATGTTAGTAGGTTCATTTGCAGTTTTATCAACTATAAATATTAAATTGACTTTAATAATATTTGTATGTATTCCTTTTATAGTTTTATATACATTAAAGCAAAAAAATAAAATGATGAATGCTTTTATGCAGACTAGAATTGAAACTTCAGAAGTTAATTCTAACTTAGAAAATTCTCTTTCAGGAATTAGAGTTACTAAGGCATTTATTGCTAGTCAATATGAAATGGAGAAGTTTGAAAAGGGGAATAATAGGTTTAAGGATGCCAGATCAAAATCTTATAAAGTTATGGCGGAATACTTTGCAGGAGTTGGTTTTGGAATTGATATGTTAGACTATGTAGTTTTAATAGCAGGAGGAATATTCACTTATTATAATTTTATAAATCTTGGAGATTTCTTTGCTTATCTTTTATATATTAAGTTATTTACTCAACCTATAAAGAAATTAGTTAATTTTATGGAACAATATCAAAATGGAATGACAGGTTTTAAAAGATTCACTTCAATTATAGGACAAGAAGTTGAAGAAGAAGGAAAAGTAAAACTAGATAATGTAGAAGGTAAAATTAAATTTGATAAAGTTTATTTTAGTTATGAAGAGAATAACATATTAGAAGGTATAGATTTAGAAATAGAAAAAGGTAAAATGCTTGCTTTAGTTGGTCCTTCTGGTGGAGGAAAAACAACTTTTTGTAACTTAATACCAAGGTTTTATGATGCAACTAAAGGTAATATATTAATTGATGATATTAGTATTTATGATACAACATTAGAATCTTTAAGAGAAAATATAGGGATTGTACAACAAGATATATTCTTATTTACGGGAACTGTAAAAGATAATATATTATATGGTAATCAAAATGCCACGGATGAAGAAGTTATAGAAGCTTCAAAAAGAGCTAATATACATGAATTTATAATGGAGCTTAAAGATGGTTATAATACTTATATAGGAGAACGAGGAATAAAACTATCAGGTGGACAAAAACAAAGAATATCCATAGCAAGAGTGTTCCTGAAAAATCCACCAATATTAATATTAGATGAAGCAACTTCAGCTTTAGATAATACAACAGAATATATGATTCAGAAATCCTTAGAAGAACTATGTGATGGCAGAACAACAATAGTTGTAGCTCATAGGTTATCAACAATAAAAAATGCAGATGAGATTGTTGTACTAACAGAAAAAGGAATAGAGGAAAAAGGAAATCACAATAAGTTAATGCAAAAAGATGGAATATATAAAGAATTATATAACTCACAATTTAAAAATTTAGTTGAAATAAATTAATAAAAATAAAAAATAATAAGGAGAATATAATATGAAGGAAATATTACAAAAAGATTTTGATGAAATAGTTATAAATAATAAAGGGATTACAGTAGTCGATTTTTGGGCTCAATGGTGTGGTCCTTGTAAAATGTTAGCTCCAGTGTTAGAGGCTGTAGAAAAAGATTTAGAAGAGGTAAGATTTGTTAAAGTAGAAGTAGATGAAAATGAAGAACTAGCAGATAAATATCAAATATCAACTATTCCAACATTATTAATTTTTAAAGATGGAGAAATTGTTGATACAATAGTTGGGTTTATGCCAAAGGATGTTTTAAAAGCAAAAATTAATAAAAACTTATAAAAGGAAGATTTAAAATGTATGATATAGCTATAATTGGAAGTGGACCGGCGGGTTTATCAGCTGCATTAAATGCTAAAATAAGAAATAAAAATTTTATTATTTTTGGATATAAAGATCTAACCAATAAACTTATGAAGGCACCTAAAGTGAATAACTATTTAGGGTTTTATGATATGAAAGGTTCAGAAATAAAAGAAAGATTCGAAAATCATATAAAAGAAATGGGAATAAATATTACACAAGAGAGAGTAAATAACATTTATGCTATGGGAGAATATTTTGCTATAATGGCAAACGAGAACGTCTATGAAGCAAAAACTATAATATTAGCTACAGGAATAGAATATACAAAGCCTATTTTAGGAGAAAAGGATTATTTAGGGAAAGGTGTTGGCTATTGTGCAACTTGCGATGCTCCCCTTTATAAAGAAAAAGTTGTTTCAATAATAGGATATAATAAAGAAGCAGAGATAGAAGCAAATTATGTTATAGAATTAGCTAGAGAAGTAAATTATATACCTATGTATGATGGAAAATATGATTTAAAGGATAATATAAATATAATAAAAGAAAAACCAAAAAGGATAATTGGAAAAGCAAAGGTTGAAAAATTAGTTTTAGAAAATATAGAGATTGAAACTGATGCTGTATTTCTTCTAAAAGATTCACTTTCACCTGAGGAACTTGTACCAGGATTAGAACTAGAAGATAATCATATTAAAGTTACGAGATTTATGGAAACTAATATAAAAGGATGTTTTGCAGCAGGGGATTGTGTTGGTGTTCCTTATCAGTACATTAAATCAGCTGGAGAAGGAAATATTGCTTCGCTAAGTGCAGTTAAGTATTTAGATAAACTATCTTAGAATTAAATTAAAGTAATTTAGGTGTACAGTGCTAAGTGGTATTGTACACTTTTTGAAAATTAAAGAATAGATGAGTATAAACTTTATATTAAATTAGAAAATAACTATAATATAGAAGGAGGAGAGGATTAAATGGGAAACAAAAATAAGAAAAGTATAAATCCGCTTTTAGCTTTAGGAGCAATAGCTGGAGCAGCAGCCATTGCAGCAATATCTACAAAAAGAATAAAGGATAAAGATAAGGATATAGTTACGATAAGCAGAAAATTTGATGTAGAAGAAGATGAAAGACAAATTTACTTTATAGGTGGAGGTTTAGCCTCATTATCTGGAGCAGCTTATTTAATAAGAGATTGCAATATAAAGGGTAAGAATATACATGTTCTTGAAGGAAGAAAAGTCTTAGGTGGAAGTAATGATGGGTCTGGTAATAGCGAAAGTGGATATATATGTCGTGGAATTAGGATGTTTAATAAAGATACTTATGAAAATTTCTTTGAATTATTTGATAGTATTCCGTCTTTAGAAAAACCGGAAATTAGCGTCACTAAAGAAATATTTAATTTTAATAATCTTCATCCAACTAAAGAACAAGCTCGTTTAATAGATAGGAATGGGAAAGTAATAGATTCTAATAAGATGGGATTAAACACTTTAGAAACAATATTATTAGGTAGGTTATTAACAGTATCAGAAGAAAAATTAGAGGGTTTTAAAATAGAAGATTGGTTTAAGAACACTCCTCATTTTTTCACTACTAATTTTTGGTACATGTGGCAAACAACATTTTCTTTCCAAAGATGGTCTAGCCTTTTTGAATTTAAAAGATACATACAAAGAATGATACTAAATATGTCGGAATTAGAGACCTTAGAATGGGTTATGCGTACAGAATTTAATCAGTATGAATCAATAATTCTACCTCTGAAGACTTATTTAGATAAACATTCGGTAAATTTTAATACTAATTCAAAAGTAATAGATATAGAATTTGAAAATAAAAACGAAATTACTGCTAAAAAAATTATAATTGAAGAAGAAGATACTGAAAGAGTTATTGATATTGAAAGAGGAGATTTATGTATAATGACTAACTCTTGTATGATTGATAGTACAACTGTTGGAAGTTATAAAAAATCACCCGAATATATTCCGAATAAATCTATATCAGGGGAACTTTGGAGTAAAGTAGCTAAAAAGAAAATAGGTCTTGGAAATCCAGAGATATTTTATAGTAATGCAGAACAAACAAATTGGGAGAGCTTTACAATAACATGTAAAGGAAATAGACTTTTAAAAGATTTGGAAAAGTTATCAGGAAACATACCAGGAAGTGGAGCATTAATGACACTTAAGGATTCTAATTGGCTTTTAAATATAGTAGTACCAGCTCAACCTCACTTTAAAAATCAACCTTTAGATACAACAGTTCTTTGGGGATATGGATTATATACAGGAAAGATTGGAAATTATGTAGAAAAGAAAATGAGAGAGTGTACAGGAGAAGAAATCTTAGAAGAATTATTAAAGCATTTGCATATTGAGGAAAATTTAAAAGAGATAAAAGAATCTATAATTAATGTTATACCTTGTATGATGCCTTATATAAACGCACAGTTTCAACCAAGAAAAATTACAGATAGGCCAAAGGTAGTTCCAGAAGGATCAACAAACTTTGCTATGATAAGTCAATTTGTTGAAATACCAGAAGATATAGTATTTACTGAAGAATATTCAGTACGTGCAGCAAGAATTGCAGTATATACTTTATTAGGCATAAAAGATAAAAAGGTAATACCAGTTACGCAAAATAGAAATAATACTAAATTAATATTTAAAGGATTAAAAAAAGCTCTAAAATAAAACAACTCACTTAATAGGAAAACTTAAACTTAGAGAAAATAAAGTGGTACACTTTATTTTCTTTTTACATTTATATTAATATAAGTGAACTGGGAAGAAAAGTTTATATTAAAGGTAATAATTCAACAGAGTTGAATTAAGAAATGTATTTATAAACGATGCAAAGTTTATTCATTGTTAATTGGATAAATTGTTTCACAATTTAAATATTACCTTCATTTGATATGTAGGGCTGGTACATCATAAATGCGTGATTTTCTGATATATATTCGTCTTTAATTTCAGAGCCTTCTAAATTAAAAACTTTCCTATAGATTGTATTATTTCTAATGTAATGACCGAAGAATCCAGGGGTAATAGAGTGATCTTTTTCATATATTTTATATTTGTAGTTACAAATTTCAGTAGATCTCCATTCACCAATTAATTTATCGGTTGTAAGATATAGATTTAATTGGTAAGGTGAATTTGTAGTGTTTTTAATTTCTAAGTCTAAGTAATTGAAATGGCAGGTAGCACCTGATCCAAAGGGCTGGGTTCTATTAACATCAGGAAAAACATCATGACTATGTCTATATCTTTCAGTAACTGTTAAGGGTGTATGTAGAGTCATCCAATAAATTAGATTAGATAATTGACAAAGGCCTCCAGCAATACCAGGTTTAAAATCTCCGTTAGGACAAAGAATAAGCCCGTCTTTATAACCTTTTTTATAAGTTGGTTTTCCTATAAGTTTCCAATAGGAAAAATACTCATTAGGCATAATAGTAATACCATTAAGATTTTTTAATGCAAGTTTTAAATTTTCAACTTTATTAGACTGTAAATTCATATCTACATTCTTTAATTTTCTAAATAAAGGAGTATTATGTGTAGAAATTAAATATTCTAATTTTACTTTAGATATTTCTTTGCTGTAATAATTTCCTGAAAACCACCAATGACAATATTTTTTTATTCTATAGTATGTTTGTCCTAAAAATAATCTTAAGGTACTTCTATTTATAGGCTTTTTTTCTACATATGTCATTCATATTCACTCCTATAGTTTGATATATACCAATTGTAAAATAATAACATTACATAGTCAAGGATATTAGAATTTATGTATTTATATTAATAATTTTAATACAAATTAGGTTCTGAAAATTAAATTGTAATATTCGTTAAATAATATAAATATTACAATTAACTTGATTGTTAAAATTAATTTTGAAATGAAAAAAGAAGAAGTTTATATAAACTTCTTCTTTTTTAATTTTGATTAGTTTAGTGTTTCACCAATCAATTCACTTATAAGTTCTTTTACAGAAACTATTTTATCTATTCTATAAGCATTAGCGCCACAGAAAACTAATCCATTTTCAAGATCTCCTTTAACTGCATTAATTAAAGCCAAAGATATGCAATATGGAGTATCAGCAGGATTACAAGGAATTAAGCAATCATAACATTTAGTTATTTTAATCTTACCTTTACTAACCCTTTGGGTAAATTCATTGTAAATTGCTCTTCCAGGCATTCCAACAGGGCTTACAGTTAACTTAATGTCTTCTTCCTTGCAGCTTATATAAGCTTGTTTAAATTTTGGATGAGCATCACATTCATTAGTTGCTACAAATCTAGTGGCAATTTGTACTCCGTTAGCACCAAGGTCTAAATATTTAGCTATATCTTCATGAGTAAAGACACCACCTGCAACTATAACAGGAATGTTAGTATTAAATTCTTCGGCAAAGGATTTAATTTCTTTCATTACATTTAAAATATTAGTATCAAAATTTGTAATTTCAATGTCTATGTTATTAGCTTTAAAACCAAGATGACCACCAGCTTTTGGTCCCTCTATTATAACTGCATCAGCTGTTCTATTAAAATGTTTTTTCCAATAATTCAAAATTACCTTTGCGCCCTTTGCAGATGATACAATTGGAGCTATTTTTACAGAACTACCTTTTGTAATCTCAGGTAAATTTAGTGGAAGACCAGCGCCAGATATAATTAGATCAGCACCAGCTTCAATAGCTGTTTTAACATATTCAACATAGTTATTCATAGCTACCATTATATTTACACCTATTATTCCATTGGAGCTTATTTCCTTTGCTTTTTTTATATGTTTAGTAAGTCCACGAATATTAGCTTTTATAGTATTAGTTTCAAAATCTTCCTCCATATAACCTGGATGAGCTGCTGAAATAACGCCTATTGCGCCATTCTTTGCAACATTACCTGCAAGATTTGATAGAGAGACCCCAACTCCCATTCCTCCTTGAATTATAGGGACTTTAGCTATTAAATCACCAATTATTAATGGTTTAAATTTCATAATATTTTCTCCTTTATTTCTAAAATAATACTTTGATAATCAAAATATTAATTAACAGTATAATCTAGAAAATAAAAAAAAACAATAATAAAAAAATATTAAGAATATTGACAAATCAAAAAAATGGTTTTATTATGAGGATAATACTTTGATAATCAAAATATTGGACATAGATATAAAGGCTTATATTTATACAACAAATAAAGTTGAAATAATATCACGAATAAATTATATGATTTAGAATAATACAACAGAAAGATTTTGATATCAAATAAATTAATAATAAAATATATTTAGGTTATTAAGTTGTGAAAAGAGGAGTTAAATGAGAGGAATAAGTGTAGTTGGTTTTGGCCATTATTGTCCGGAAAATATTGTTAGTAACAAAGATTTAGAAAAAATAGTTGATACTACAGATGAATGGATAACAAAAAGGACTGGAATAAAGGAAAGGAGAATATCAACTGGAGAAGGAACTGTAGAACTAGCTTATAAAGCAGCTTTATCAGCTTTAGAAAATAGCAATTGCAATAAAGATGATATTGATTTGATAATTGTAGCCACAACTTCACCAGATAGGATAATGCCATCTACAGCATGTAGTGTGCAGGGACTTCTAGGTTGCAAGAATGCAGCTGCCTTTGATATATCAGCAGCTTGTTCAGGATTTGTATATTCTCTAATAATAGCATCTAGTTTACTTAAGGGGACCGATAAGAAAAGAGCTTTAGTAATTGGTTCAGAAGTTCTATCTAGAATAGTAGATTGGACTGATAGGGGGACCTGTGTATTATTTGGAGATGGAGCTGGGGCAGCGATAATTGAAGTTTCTAAAGAAGATAGGATTTTAAGTACTTGTTTTTCATCAGATGGAACCCTTGGAGAAAATGCTTTAGTAACTAGTGAGTTCGATTTAGATTCACCTTTTGTCTTAGAAAAGAAGATAGAAAATAAATATCTTAGTATGAAAGGTGTAGAAGTTTTTAAATTTGCAGTATCAATATTGCCTGAGATAGTTAATGAATTATTAGAAAAAGCAAATGAAGATATAGCAAATATAAAATATATAGTACCACATCAAGCAAATTTAAGAATAATTGATGAGGGGGCAAGAAGATTAAAAATAGATAAAGAAAAATTCTATGTTAACCTTGAGAAATATGGAAACACTTCAGGTGCAAGTATTCCTATAGCATTAAGCGAAATGAATGAAAAAGGTCTTCTAAAAAGAGGAGATAAAATAATTTTAGTAGCTTTTGGTGGGGGATTAACTTGGGCAGGAACATTAATTAAATTTTAGGAGGATATTAAAATGATATTTGAAAAAGTAAGAGAAATATTAGTAGATCAATTAGGAGTAAATGAAGAAGAGGTAAAATTAGAAACAAATTTAATGGATGATTTAGGAGCTGATTCATTAGACTTTTTCCAAGTTGTAATGGATCTTGAAGATGAATTTAAAATAAAAATAGATAATGGTGAAAAAATTAAAACTGTAGAAGATGCTGTAAAGTATATAGAAAGTGCTGTAGAAAAATAGAGTGGAGGAAATCTTATGAATAATAATATTTGCAATTTGCTAAATATTAAATACCCTATTTTTCAGGGGGGAATGGCATGGGTTTCAGATAGTTCTTTAGCAGCTGCAGTATCAAATGCAGGTGGACTTGGAATAATAGCAGGGGCAAATGCCCCTGCAAGTCTTGTAAGAGAAGAAATTAGAAAGACAAAAGAATTAACTGATAAACCCTTTGGAGTTAATATAATGTTACTTTCTGAAAATGCAGAAGAATTATCAGAAATAGTAATCGAAGAAGAAGTTAAAGTTATTACAACTGGAGCTGGAAACCCGGGTAAGTATATTGAAAAGTGGAAAAGAGCAGGAATAAAGGTTATTCCAGTTGTTCCATCAGTTGCATTAGCTAAAAGAATGGAAAGAGCTGGAGCAGATGCAGTAATTGCAGAAGGCTGTGAATCTGGAGGTCATATAGGAAAGTTAACAACTATGGTTTTACTTCCTCAAGTTGTAGATGCTGTAGATATTCCTGTTATAGCAGCAGGGGGAATAGGTGACGGAAGAGGAATTGCAGCATCTTTTATATTTGGAGCAAGCGGAGTTCAAGTAGGAACAAGGTTTTTAGTTGCTGATGAATGTAATATCCATGATAACTATAAAAATGCTGTAATAAAATCTACAGATATAGATACTGTTGTAACAGGTAGAATTACAGGTCATCCTGTTCAAGTTATAAAAAATAAACTTGCAAGAGAATATATGAATCTTGAAAACAAAAAAGGGTCACTAGAAGATTTGGAGGAATTAGGTAAAGGAGCTCTTAGAAAAGCTGTAAAAGATGGCGATATAGAATATGGATCATTAATGGCAGGACAAATTTCAGGAATGATTACTAAAAGGCAAAGTGCAAAAGAAATTGTAGAAGAAATGTTCACGGAATATGAAAATGTAAGAAGGAGCCTTTAATAGGAGGAATTATGAAGATAGCATTTGTTTTTTCAGGCCAAGGATCTCAATATATAGGTATGGGAAAAGAACTATATGAAAATATTCCAACATGTAGAGAAATTTTCAATAGAGGTAATGAAGTATTAAATTTTGATATAAAGGATTTGATATTTAATGGTGATAAAGAAGAATTAGATATTACAGAAAACACACAACCAGCAATATTACTAACTTCAATTGCTGCCAAAGAAGCCCTTGAAGAAAGGGGAGTTAAAGCAGATATTGTTTCAGGATTAAGTCTTGGAGAATATTCAGCTTTAGTTGCATCTAAGGCAATAGGATTTGAAGAAGCTTTAGCTTTAGTTAAAAAAAGAGGTATGTTTATGCAAGAAGCAGTTCCACTTGGAGTTGGTTCAATGGCTGCAATAATAGGCTTATCTAAAGAAAAGATAAAAGAAATTTTAATAAAAGCGGGAGAAAAAGGAATAGTAGAAATTGCAAATTATAATACTAATAGTCAAATTGTAATTGGTGGAGAAAAAGAAGCAATAGATATTGCTAAGGAACTATGTTTAGAAGCTGGGGCTAGAAGGGTTATAGAATTAAAGGTATCAGGACCTTTTCATACTTCCTTATTAGAAGAGGCTTCAATTAAGCTTGCTAAGGAACTTGAAAATGTAGAATTTAATTCACCTAAGATAAAAATTATATCTAATGTTAGTGCAGACTTTATAGATAATAAAGCAGAAATTAGATCATTACTTTTTAATCAAATAAAATCTTCAGTAAGATGGAGTGAAGGTATAGAAAAAATGCTTGATATGGGGATTGACACCTTTATAGAAATAGGACCTGGAAAGGTTCTTAGTAGCTTTGCAAAAGAAATAAGCAGAGAAAAGGGAGTCAAAGTTAATATTTATAATGTGGAAGATATGAAATCTTTAGAAAAAACATTAGAAGGGATAGGAAAATTAAATGATTCAAAATAAAAATGCCATTATTACTGGTGGTACTAGAGGAATTGGAAGGGAAATTGCAAAAACTTTTGCTAAAAATGGAGCTAATATTGCAATTAATTATAGAAGCTATAATGACGAAACTAAAAATTTAATAGAAGAACTAGAAGGTTTTGGCGTTAAAGTAGTAGCAGTTAAATGTGATGTAACCAATGAAGAAGAAGTTACTAATTTTATAAAAGAAGTTAAGCATAAATTTGAAAGCATAGATATATTAGTTAATAATGCGGGAATAACTAAAGACGGATTAATTCTAAGAATGAGTGAAAAAGATTTTGATGATGTTATAAACGTAAATTTAAAGGGAACTTTTAATACTACAAAAGCTGTTTCAACAATAATGGTAAGACAAAGACATGGAAAGATAATAAATATATCTTCTGTAGTTGGAGTAATAGGAAATGCAGGACAATGTAATTATGCTGCATCAAAAGCTGGAGTTATAGGATTTTCAAAATCTGTAGCAAGAGAACTTGCATCAAGAAACGTAAATGTTAATGTAATTGCTCCAGGTTATATAAATACAGATATGACAAAAGTTTTACCAGATAAAGTTAAAGAAGAGGTAATAAAAACAATTCCTATGAAGAAAATAGGAGATCCTAAAGAAATAGCTAATTTAGCTTTATTCTTATCATCTAACTTATCTGATTATATTACTGGTCAAGTAATAAATGTAGATGGTGGAATGGTTATGCTTTAAAAGGAGTGAATTTTTATGAAAAGAAGAGTAGTAATAACAGGATTAGGAGCTATAACACCAATTGGTAATTCAGTTGAAAGTTTCTGGAATGCTGTTAAAGAAAATAAAAACGGTATAGATAAAATAACTTTTTTTGATACAACAGAATTTAAGGTTAAAGTAGCAGCAGAAGTTAAGGATTTTAAGCCAGAAGAGTACTTAGGTAAAAAAGAATCTAAAAGACAAGATAGATATACACAATTAGCATTAGTAGCATCTAAAGAATGTATGAAAGATAGTAATATAGACTTAGAAAATGTTGATAGAGAAAGATTTGGTGTAATATTTGGATCAGGCATAGGTGGGCTTTCGACAATAGAAGCTCAAATAAAAAATCAAATTGCTAAAGGGCCAAGTAGAGTTTCTCCTTTAACTATTCCGGCATCAATATCTAATATCGCAGCAGGAAGCATAGCAATAGAATTTGGACTTTTAGGAACATGTTTAAGTGTTACTTCAGCTTGTGCAACTTCAACTCACTGTATTGGAGAAGCGTATAGAAGTATAAAAGATGGATATTTAGATAGAGCTCTTGTAGGGGGATCAGAAGCCTCTATATGTGAATTTGGAATAGCAGGATTTCAATCATTAACAGCTTTAAGCAAAAGTGATGATATTAATAGAGCATCTATACCTTTTGATAAAGACAGAAATGGTTTTGTTATGGGAGAAGGTGCAGGAGCATTAATATTAGAGGATTTAGAAAGTGCATTAAATAGAGGTGCTAAAATCTATGGAGAAGTTGTAGGGTATGGAACAACTTGTGATGCTTATCATATTACTTCACCAACTCTTGATGGAGATGGTGCTTTTAGAGCAATGAGAGATGCAATGAAAGATGGTAACTTATCAGGAAGTGATATTGGATATATAAATGCTCATGGTACTTCAACAGAAATAAATGATAAAGTTGAAACTTTAGCTATAAAAAGAGCTTTAGGTGATTCTTCAAAAGATGTTTATGTAAGTTCAACTAAATCTATGACAGGACATTTACTTGGAGCAGCAGGAGCCATAGAAGCAATAATTTCATTAAAAGCTTTAGAAGATGGATTTATACCAGCAAATATAAATTATTTAAACAAAGATGAAGATTGTGATTTAAACCTTGTTGTAAATAAGGGTAAAGATAAAGAAATAGAATATGTTATGTCTAACTCATTAGGTTTTGGTGGTCATAATGCTACAGTTATATTGAAAAAATGGAGAGGAAGATAGTTATGTTAAATTATGAGCAAATAAAAGAACTTATAAATTCTATAGATTCATCTTCTCTTAGAGTTTTTCAATTAGAAAGTGAAGGAATTAAGTTAAAACTTAGTAAGAATAAAGAAAGTTTTAACGAAAGACAAGTAGAAGACATTAGTGAAGTAAAAAGTTCTAATGGTAATTCAAATGTAGTTAATAGTAAAAATGAAATAAAAGAAGAACAAATTATAAATTCAAAAGAAAATAACTTGAAAGATGACAATTTAAAGGCAGTTAAGTCACCTTTAGTTGGAACTTACTACTCATCTGCTACCCCAGGTGGAAAGCCTTATGCTGAAGTAGGAAGTAAGGTTAAAAAAGGAGATATCATTTGTATAGTCGAAGCTATGAAAATAATGAATGAAATAACTTCTGAATATGATGGGGAAATAGTAGAATCTTTAAGACAAGATGAAGACATTGTTGAGTTTGGAATGGATTTATTTAAAATAAGGTAGGTGAAATAGATGGATATAAAAGAAATTATGGAAGTAATTCCTCATAGATATCCTTTTCTTTTATTAGATAAGGTTGAAAGTTTAGAGGGAAATAAAATAGTAGCAATAAAAAATGTAACAATGAATGAATATTTTTTCCAAGGTCACTTTCCAACAGAACCAGTTATGCCTGGAGTTTTAATTTTAGAGGCCCTTGCTCAAGCTGGAGCTGTAGCTTTATTAAAAAGGGAAGAATTTAAAGGGAAAATAGCATACTTTGGTGGAATAAATAAAGCTAAATTTAGAAAAAAGGTTGTACCTGGAGATACATTGAAGTTAGAAGTAGAGCTTACTAAAATAAGAGGCGCAGCAGGTATAGGATATGGTATTGCTTATGTAAATGATAAAAAAGTATGTGAAGCAGAATTAACCTTTATGGTAGGATAGTAAAGAGGTGTTTTTATGATTAGAAAGGTTTTAATAGCCAATAGAGGAGAAATAGCAGTAAGAATAATAAGAGCCTGTAAGGAACTTGGAATTAAAACTGTAGCTATTTATTCAGAAGCTGATAAGGAAGCCCTTCATACTCAGCTTGCAGATGAAGCTATTTGTGTTGGAAAGCCTAAATCAAAGGACTCATATTTAAATATAAGTAATATTATAAGTGCTGCAGTTATTACAAAATGCAATGCAATTCATCCAGGCTTTGGTTTTTTATCTGAAAATGCTGAGTTTGCAGCTATTTGCGAAGAATGTAATATAAAGTTTATTGGACCAAGTAGCAAAACTATAGGAACTATGGGAGATAAATCAAGAGCTAGAGAAATTATGAAAAGTGCTAATGTTCCAGTAATTCCAGGAAGTAATGGTATAGTTAAGACCATTGAAGATGCATACACAGAAGCTAAAGAAATAGGTTATCCAGTAATGATAAAAGCAGCTTTAGGTGGAGGCGGTAAAGGAATTAGAATAGTGCATAAAGAATCTGATATTGAAAATGCATTTTTTACTGCTAAATCAGAAGCAAAAACAAACTTCGGTGATGACTCAATGTATATTGAAAAGTTTGTTGAGAATCCAAGACATATAGAATTTCAAATACTAGGAGATGAACATGGAAATGTTATTCATCTAGGAGAAAGAGATTGTACTATACAAAGAAGAAATCAAAAGGTTTTAGAAGAAGCACCTTCATCAATATTAAGTGATGAATTAAGAGAACAGATGGGTAAAGTAGCAATTGATGCAGCGAAAGCTGTAAATTATGTAAATGCTGGAACTATAGAATTTCTAGTAGACAAACATAATAATTTTTATTTTATGGAAATGAATACAAGAATTCAAGTAGAACATGGAATTACAGAAATGATAACTTCTGTAGATATAGTAAAGGAACAACTTAAAATTGCAAGTGGAGAAAGACTAAGTATTTCTCAAGAAGAAGTAGAAATAAAAGGTCATGCAATAGAATGTAGAATAAATGCAGAAAATCCTAGTAAGGGATTTATACCATCACCAGGTAAGATAAAATTCTTAAATTTACCTGGAGGAAATGGAATAAGAGTAGATACTGCAGTTTATTCAGGATACACTATACCTCCAACCTATGATTCAATGATAGCAAAATTAATAGCCTATGGAAAAGATAGAGATGAAGCTATTAATAAGATGCTTAGAGCCTTAGAGGAATTTGTAATTGATGGAATTGACAATAATATAGAATTTCAAATAGATATCTTAAATAACGAAACCTTTCGCAAAGGAAACTTTGATACAAGTTTTATAAGCAAAGAATATAATTTATAGTTGGTGAAAAAATATGGGAATTTTTAAGAAAAGACAATATGGAGTAATTAATATTACTAAAGAAGAAGAAAAAAATATACCTATAGTACCAGATGGTACTTGGATAAAATGCAATAAGTGTGGCAAAATCTTATATAAAAAGTCTTTAGAAGAAAACCTTAATATATGTACTAATTGTAATTATTATTTTAGATTAGGAAGCTATGAAAGGTTATCTCAAATTTGCGACAATGGAAGTTTTAAAGAACTTAATAAAAATATGAAATTAAGAAATCCAATGGATTTTCCAGGTTATGAAGAAAAGCTAAAAGTTAATAAAGAAAAAAGTGGAATTAATGAAGCAGTAATAACTGGAGAGTGTGAAATTGGAGGAATTAAAACAATTATTGCAGTTATGGATTCAACCTTTCTTATGGGAAGCATGGGTACAGTAGTAGGCGAAAAAATAACTTTAGCAATAGAAGAAGCAACTAAAAAAGGATTACCTATTATAATATTTACAGCTTCTGGTGGAGCTAGAATGCAAGAAGGAATACTTTCCTTAATGCAAATGGCTAAAATAAGTAGTGCTCTTGCAAAACATAGTGAAGAGGGACTACTTTATATAACTGTTTTAACAGATCCTACTACAGGAGGAGTTACAGCAAGTTTTGCAATGCTTGGAGATATAATACTTGCAGAACCTAACACATTAATAGGCTTTGCTGGAAGAAGAGTAATAGAAGGAACTATAAAACAAAAATTACCAGAAGATTTTCAAAGTGCAGAATTTTTATTAGAACATGGATTTATAGATAATATTATTAAAAGAGAAAACTTAAAAGTAGCAATAAAAGATCTTTTAGAATTTCATAGGAATAGGGAGGCGTAGTTGTGATTAAAAAAATTAAAGCATATGATAGATTATTAATAGCAAGAATGGTAGAAAGACCAACTACACTTGATTATATAGATAAGATATTTACAAATTTTTTTGAATTACACGGTGACAGATTTTATAAAGATGATAAAGCTGTTGTAGGTGGAATTGGACTTTTAAATAATAAGCCAGTTACAATAGTTGGAATACAAAAAGGAAAAGACTTAAAAGAAAATATTGAAAGAAACTTTGGATCTCCTAATCCAGAAGGATATAGAAAGGCCTTAAGGTTAATGAAACAAGCAGAAAAATTTAATAGACCTGTTATTTGTTTTATAAACACATCTGGAGCCAATTGTGGAATTGGTGCAGAGGAAAGAGGCCAAGGAGAAGCAATAGCAAGAAACTTAATAGAAGTTGCAAAAATAAAAGTTCCTATAATATCAATAATAATAGGAGAAGGTGGAAGTGGTGGTGCTTTAGCCTTAGCCTGTGGAGATAGAGTATGGATGCTTGAAAACTCAGTTTATTCAATTCTTTCACCAGAAGGATTTGCTTCAATACTTTTTAAAGACCCTTCAAAATCAAAGGAAGTTGCAGAAATTATGGGTATAACTTCTTATGAATTATTAGAAAAAAGAGTTATTGAAAAAGTAATTAAAGAACCTAAAGGTGGAGCACATAAAAATGTAGACTTAGTTGCAAATTCTATAAAAGAAGAGTTAATAAAGGAAATAGATATATTAGAAAAAAAATCAAAAGATAAGCTTTTAGAAGAAAGATATTTAAGATTTAGAAAATTCTATTAGAACTTAAATTCTAAGAGAATTTTATAACTAACTTATTTAAAAAAGGAATTATCTTTATTCTTTACAAATAAAGACTCGTCATCTAAAACGTAAACAATATAACTAACTTTGAATAACTTTTAGATTGAAGGCTAACCTCTTTATTTATTATAAGGGGTTAGTCTTATATTCTTTTTTGAAATAGTTATACAAATATATTTAAGAAGATAATAGGCATAATATTAATTTATTATATTTAATTAGTTCTATTATTAGGTTATAATAATAAACAAAACAAAAGTTAAAGGGGGTTATAACGTTGAAAAGAAGAGATTACATATCTTGGGATGAGTATTTTATGGGGGTTGCAATGTTAGCTGGTAAAAGAAGCAAAGATCCTAGTACTCAAGTTGGTGCTTGTATAGTTGATAATGATAACAAAATATTAAGTCAAGGATATAATGGACTTCCAAGAGGATGTTCAGACGATGAGTTTCCTTGGAGTAGAGAAGGCGATATGCTAGAAACAAAATACCCTTATGTAGTACATGCAGAGCTTAATGCCATATTAAATAGTAGAGGAACTAATTTATACGGCTCAAAGATATATGTTGGATTATTTCCTTGTAATGAATGCGCTAAGGCAATAATTCAAACAGGGATTAAAGAAGTGGTTTATTTATCAGATAAATATGCAAATACAGATATTGTTAGAGCATCTAAAAGATTATTAGAAGCAACTGGTGTAAAAATCACTAAGCTTGAACCTAATAACCAAAATATAAATATATCCTTTGATATAGATAATATTTAAAATATTATTAATAATATTTACATTGTAAATTAAGAGTGAAAAGTTTAAATACTTTTCACTCTTTACATATTGAGGATTTTGAATGAATTGGTATTTTAATGTACAATTTAAATAATAAGGTGATAAGGGAGGACTTATGTATATAGATGGACATACACACTTAGATTTTTTCGAAGATAAAATTGATATAGCAATAGAAGAAATAAATAAAAACAAAATACTAACATTAGCTAATAGTATGGATATTGAAAGTTATAAGTTAAATAAAGAGTTTGCAAAAAGAAGTAAATATATTATACCTTCTTTTGGAATACATCCTTGGAAGGCAAAAGATTTTAAAGATAATCTAGAAGATTTGAAAAGATATATTAAAGAAAGTAAATTAATTGGTGAAATAGGGTTAGATTTTTTCTGGGAAGAGGATAAATCGACTTATAAAAAGCAAAGAGAAATATTTAATTATATTTTAAATGAAAGTATTAATCATAATAAATTCATATCAATTCATACAAAAGGAGCAGAAGAAGAGATATATAATATCTTGAAAAATAAAGAATACAATAAGGTTATTATTCACTGGTATAGTGGAGATTTAAATACATTGAAGAAATTAATAGATCTTAGATGTTACTTTACAATAAGTGTTGATATTGGTTATTCAGAACTAAGTGAAAAAATACTATCAATGATACCTTTAGATAGGTTACTATTAGAAACAGATGGACCAACTGCTTTAGAATGGGTGAATGGAGAATACGGATATCCAAGTTATATAAAAGAAGTATATAAAAACGTAGCAATATTAAAGAACATTTCTTTAGAATACCTTGAGAATATAATTGAAGATAACCTTAACAAAATATTATCCTTAACTAAAAGATAAATAATATAGGTAGTATAATTAATTGTCTACTTTAATAATGATTATTAAAAGAAAATAATCTTCATTGACATTTAAGGGGATAGTGGTAGAATAGAAGTATAAAAAGTAAATAAATATCTGGGGGGGCAGTAAACTGCCTGAGATAAAATTATTACAATTTTGACCCATATACCTGATTTGGATAATGCCAACGTAGGAAGATTGTTTGTTATAATATACGAATTTAACTATAGTACAGTATTTCTAAACAGAGATACTGTTTTTTTTATTATTCAAGAAATTATAATAACTTTATCCTTTAGATTAGTTATTATAATTTCAAAATTCAGTTTTAAAGTGGACACATATAAGTTTGTGTTGACTTGGAGCGAAGCAACGGAATAAATAAAATTATATGTGTCCAACTTTTTTTGTTTACTTTTAAAATAAAAAGGAAGGGGAAAAGATATGTCAGTTTGTAATGTAAGTCTTCAAGTTATTCCGTCTGTTAGTGAGGATAGAATTTATGAAGTGGTAGATAAGGTTATAGAATATATTGCTTCTACAGGGGTAAAATACGAAGTAGGTGCTATGGAAACTACAATGGAAGGTGAACTTGATAATTTATTAGAAATAGTAAAAAGGTCTCAAGAAATTTGTACTAGAGAAGGTGCATTAAGAGTAGTATCTATGGTTAAAATAGATTATAAAGATGAAGGCGTGACAATGGATGAAAAGATTAAAAAGTATAGGAAATAACTTAATATCTATAGGATTTATTATAATGTTAATAATATTATGGGAAGTCATAGTGAGTATAGGGGGAATAGAGAAATATATTCTACCCTCACCAATAGATGTAGGTACAACCTTTATAAAGGAACTACCTATAATGCTACCACACATAGTAGCTACATTATATGAAGGTATAGTAGGCTTTTTAATAGCTATATTAATTTCAATAATTATAGCTATTATTATGGATTCAGTTCCAATATTTAAAAAGGCATTATATCCAGTTTTAGTTATATCTCAAACAATACCAACAATAGCTATAGCTCCATTATTTATAATATGGTTTGGCTTTGGATATTTACCGAAAATAATTATAGTTGTAATTATGTGTTTTTTTCCGATAGTAATTAGTATTGTAGATGGACTTGAAGGAGTAGATAAAGAATTAATAAATCATTTTAAGTTAATGGGAGCTTCAAAATTAAATATATTTTTACATTTAAAACTTCCTTTTGGAATGATTAATTTCTTTTCAGGTATTAGAATTGCAGCAACTTATAGTATTATGGGAGCTGTTATAGGGGAATGGCTTGGTGGAGAAAAAGGTCTTGGGGTTTATATGACAAGAGCTAGAAGTGCCTATGCACTAGATAAGATGTTTGCTGCTATTATAGTTATAGTTATAATAAGCATACTAATAGTTTTTCTGGTAACATTTATAGAAAAACTATTAACACCATGGAATGAAAAAAGTAAATAAATAAAAATATGAGGTGAAAGAAATGAGAAAAAGATATATAGCATTAACAATGTCAGCACTAATAGTTACATCTTTATTTGTAAGTTGTGGCAAAAAGGAAGTTAAAAATAATAATTTAGAAAAGGTAACGGTAATTTTAGATTGGACACCTAATACTAATCATACAGGAATTTATGTAGCAAAGGATAAGGGGTATTATGAAGATTTAGGTTTAGATGTTGAAATAGTTCAACCTTCAGAAGGTTCTTCCCTTCAATTATTAGCAGCTAAAAAGGGGGATTTTGCAATAAGTTATCAAGAAGATTTAACTTATGCAAGAACTTCAGCTAATCCTCTGCCAGTAAAGGCAATTGCAGCAATAATTCAACATAACACATCAGGCTTTGCATCGCCTAAAGAAAAAGGAATAGAAACAATTAAAGATTTTGAAGGAAAAACTTATGGTGGATATGGTGGAGCTTCAGAAGAAGCCATACTAAAAACAGTTATGGATAAAAATGGTGCTGATTCTAGTAAATTAACATCTGTTATTGCTGGAGATGAAGATTTTTTTGCAGCTACAAAAAATAATATTGATATAGCATGGACTTTCGAAGGATGGACAAATATTGAAGCAAAGTTAAAAGGTGTAGAATTAAATTATATTCCAATTAAAGATCTAGATAAAGATTTAGATTACTATACACCAATAATTGTAGCTTCAGAGGATACTATAGAAAATAAAAAAGACATGGCTAAAAAGTTTATGGAAGCTACAACTAAAGGTTATGAATATGCTATAGAAAATCCAGAAGAAGGCGGAAAGATATTAGTTAAAATGGTACCAGAAATAGGAGAAGATTTGGCTATTGAAAGTCAAAAGTATCTTGCTAGTAAATATAAAGAAGATGTTGAAGTTTTTGGAGAAATGAAAGATAGTGTTTGGGATAGTTACACTAATTTCTTATTAAAAAACAATTTAATTAATAAGGAAATGAAAGCAAGTGAGGCTTATACAAATGAATTCTTGTCAAAATAAAATTGATATTAAAAATATTAAAAAATCCTTTGATAGTATGAAAATATTAGAGGATATATCAATGGAGGTTAAGGTCGGGGAATTAGTTTCTATCCTTGGTCCTTCAGGTAGTGGTAAAAGTACCATTTTTAATATTTTAACTAAAACAATAAATAGTGATGAAGGTACTATAAATATTAATGGTGATATAAGTTATATGTATCAAAAGGATATGATGGTACCATGGAAAAAGGTTATTGATAATATAGGAATTCCATTAATTTTTAAAGGGATAAGCAAAAAAAAAGCTAGGAAAATAGTTTTAGAAAACATTAAAGATTTTGGACTTGAAGGTTTTGAATATAAGTATCCAGGTAAATTATCAGGTGGTATGAAACAAAGAGCTAACTTTTTTAAAACTTATTTAACATCTAAAGATATAATGCTTTTAGATGAACCATTTGGGGCTTTAGATTCTTTAACAAGAAGTAAAATGCAAACATGGTTAATGGATTTAAGAAAAAAGATGAATTCTACTATACTTTTTATAACTCATGATATAGAGGAAGCTATTTTATTATCTGATAAAATATATATTCTTTCAGAGAAACCATCTATAATAAAAGGTGAAGTAATAGTAAAATTGCCGAAAGATAGAAATGGGGAAATAGTAACTTCAGAAGAATTTATAAAAATTAAAAAGGAAATTATAAAACTTATATAAATAGAAAAAACTATTTTTAATTTAAAGAAAACTAATGAGCTGTTATATAACTTGGGTTAAATAGCAGCTCATTTTAAGTTTCTTAGAAAATTTAATTTAATAAGTAATAACAACATATAGTAATTATAAAGAGATATATAACAATATGTTGTAGTATTCTTAAAAGTCAAGACTTGAAAATATAAAAAAAATTATGTAATATAATTAAAGGAAAATTATTCGAAGTAATAAATAAAAAGAATTTTAAATAGCTATTATAAGAAAAGAATTATTAATATTTTTGATTTAATAAATTGAATAAAAATTAAAGGATAGGTGAAGTATGTTGATAGTTGTTGGTGGTATGATTGGACTTGGAAAAAGTTCTGTAGCAGAAATTTTAGGGAAACATTTTGGATCAGATGTATTCTATGAAAGTGTAGATGATAATCCTATATTACCTTTATTTTATGGTGCAGATGAGGAAGAAGTTTTGAAAAATAGATATCCTTTTTTATTACAACTTTATTTTTTAAACACAAGATTTAAAAGTATAAAAGATGCACTAGTAAAAAATGATAATGTATTAGATAGATCAATTTATGAAGATTGGTATTTTGCTAAAAAAAATATGGAACTTGGAAGAATTAATGATTTAGAAATGAAAATATATGAAGACTTATTAAATAATATGTTAGAAGAACTTGAAGAATTACCTAAAAAGGCTCCTGATATTATGGTTTACTTAAAGGGTTCATTTGAAACTGTATTAAATAGAATAGCTTTAAGAGGAAGAGATTTTGAAATAGATGATAGTTTAAGAGAATATTACCACTTTCTTTGGGAAGATTACGATAATTGGGTAAGGGATTGTTATAAAGCTTCGGATGTATTAATAATTGATATGGATGTAATGGATGTTGTAAATAGCGAAGAAGATAAAGACAAGCTTATCGAATTAGTAGAAGAAAAATTAAAAAAAGTACGAGCTACTTATGAAACTGCTTAATTTTATGTTTAATTAAATAAAAGTATAAATTTTCCCTTCAGTTTTCAAGGTGATATATATAGGTTTGTGATGACTTAGAACGTAGCAAGGTCATAAGCAAAACCTATATATATGCCTTTTTTATTTAAATGAGTTAAAAGAAGCATCAGAAGGCATTCTAAAGTCGCCTCTTGGACTTAATGAAATAGAACCAACCTTTGGTCCGTCAGGTAAAGCACTTCTCTTAAATTGTTGAGTAAAGAACCTATAAATAAACTTATCTAACCATTTGTCGATTTCTTCATCAGTATAATCATCCTTAAATGCAACCTTAGTTAAGAATTTTAATCTTTCTTTAGAAGAACCATGTTTAATAAAATGATATAAGAAGAAATCATGTAATTCATATGGACCTACTATATCTTCAGTTTTTTGAATAATTTCCCCAGTATCACTTTTTGGTAAAAGTTCTGGGCTTACTGGGGTATCTAATATATCAAGTAATGTTTCAGATACATCAAATTTCATTTCATTTTCTGCAACATATTTAACTAGGTATCTAACTAAAGTTTTTGGAATAGATGGATTAACAGAGTACATACTCATATGATCCCCATTATAAGTACACCAGCCTAAAGCAAGTTCGGATAAATCACCAGTACCTATTAAAAGTCCACCTTCTTTATTGGCAAGATCCATAAGAATCTGAGTACGTTCTCTTGCTTGAACATTTTCATAGGTAACATCATGAATATCTTTATCATGACAAATATCTTCAAAATGCTGAAGAACAGCTTTTACTATATTTATTTCTCTTAAATCACAGCCTATCTCTTTGCAAAGAGATAAAGCATTATTATAAGTTCTATCTGTAGTTCCAAAGCCTGGCATTGTAATTGCAACAATATTTTTATTATCAATATTTAAAATTTCAAAAGTTTTAACTACAACAAGTAAAGCTAAAGTGGAATCAAGACCACCAGATATACCTATAATAGCCTTTTTTAAATTAGTATGTTCAAGCCTTTTAGCTAAAGCAGAAGCTTGAAT
>JARIDB010000081.1 GCA_029257045.1 Clostridium sp. | reverse complement strand
TCATTATTATAACACATCTTAACTTATAAAATCTTAAGCTAAAACTGGTATAATACATATAAGTTTAATCTAATATTAACATATTTTAAGAATTCTATATTACCAAAATTCAAAAATTATTTACTGAATTCAAGTTATATTATTATGTAATAAAAAAATTCACAAAAAGAAATAGAATGTGTTTAGTAATTATAAATTACGAAGAAAAGCTTGAACCTCCCCACGGGGGCTGAACAAGCATTAAAAAGCTTTTTCACCCCGCGGGGGAGAACAAGCTTTGCTTCTCATATTAAGTGAATTCTCTACTAATTTCTTTGCTTGTAGTTAAATAATGCTCCTATTAGGTTTGCATCATTTCCAAATTTGCATCTTTCTATTATAGGTCTAACCTTTGCATGATTTAACTTTGATAATATAAAATCTATATTTTCATTTATTCTATCTATGAAATCTTCTCTTTCACTTATTGCTCCACCAATTAAAATCTTTTCTGGGTCATAAATGTATTGAACATTATAAATTCCTTTTGCATTATTAAGATAGAAATTTTCTATTTCTTGGATACAAATATCATCCCCATCTTCAGCCATTTGAAAAACTTGTTTCCCATCTATATCTTTAGGGCTTAAATCCTTTCTATTTGCTACATTTTTACTTAAGCCACCTGTTGCTCCAAGATCACTCCAAGTTTTGAATTCTACACCACTTTCTGAATATATTGTTTCTAAAATCATATAGCCAAACTCTCCACCGTGAAGATTTTCACCCTTATGAATTTTTCTATCTTTTATTATTGCTCCACCTATACCCGTCCCACAAACAATAAAAGCTACATCTTTATTTTCTCTTGCTGCACCCTTCCATACTTCTCCAAGAGCTGCACAGTTTGCATCGTTTTCAATTTCTAAAATAAGATTTAACTCATCTTTAAATATTTCCTTAAAGTTGGGTCCATGAATACAAGGTAAAGCACTAGACCCACCAATTATTCCGGTCTCACTATCTACTCCACCTGGTGCACTAACTGCAACTCCACTAACTTTATATTCATCTTTAGCCTTTTTAGCTATCTCAATCATATCTTTTATAAAAACATCAAAATCCTTAGTACTTGTCTTGTAATTATCCTTTTTAATAATATCTCCATCATCATTCATGATTGCATATTTAATACTACTTCCACCTATGTCGTAAACAATATAATTTTGCATATATACCCTCCAAATTTATTCAAATTTTATTTAAAGTTTAATATAGCTCCATTTAAATATTTTCTCTACTTTATTATAACATTTCAGAATTTAAAAACTATATCTTTAGTTTAAATAACTTTAGTTTAAATAATTATTATTTAAATTAAAAATGAGCTCTAACTTACTGTTAGAGCTCATTTTCGTGTAAAGGATTTATATCTATCTATATTTAAATTAAGAAACCTGCTCCTCTAAGCCCTGCATCATCTCCGATTTGGGCAATTCTTATGTTTACTGAATCTTTTTTTAAGACCTTTTCTTTTACCTTTTCTATTATCTTAGGTAATAAGTCTTGATTGTGTAGTATTACAGACCCGCCAAGTACTATTACTTCTGGATCTATTATTGATATTATATTTGATATTCCCTTTGAAAGGTTTTCTACTAGGTTGCCTATGATTTCTACAGCTTTTTCATTTCCTTCTTTGTATAAATCAAAAACTTCCTTTGTAGTTATATCTTTATTAAAGATATCTTTAGCTATTCTTGCAATGCTTGTGCCACTGCATTGACCTTCAAGGCCGCCTTGAACTAAACCTGAATGACTATATTTATCTTCATTTATTATAAGGTTACAAATTTCTCCAGCTAAGCTGTTAAAACCATTAATAACTTTATTATCAATAATTAATGCACCACCAACACCAGTAGATACTGTCATGAAAAATACACTTTCAGCACCTTTTGCAGCACCTATCATGGCTTCTGCAAGGCCAGCAATATTTGCATCATTATTAAAAGCAGTTTTTATACCACTTTTTTCTTCAATATATTTTCTTACATTAAAACCTTCCCAAGAACTTAAATTTGAAGCTTTTGTTATTATTCCTTCTTTTAAGTTTATAACTCCAGGACATCCCGCTCCAATTCCTATGATTTCTTTATCTTTCCAGTCAGAATTAATTTTATTTATTAATCTGTCTATATTATATTCCGGCCCCTTTTCAACTTCGTTTTCTAATTTTAACTTTTCTATAATATTTCTTTCTTCATCTAATAAAGCTGCCCTTATATGTGTTCCACCTATGTCTATTCCTACTAAGTATTTCATTTTTATCTCCTTTCTTTAAAATTTATTTCTATTTCAACATTTTATATAACTAATTTACTGGATAACTTTTTAATAAGGTTACTTTACCTTTAACTGTATATTCTCCAAGGTATGCTGGTATTAAATAGCTATCTCCCATTTTTATTTTTTCTTTGAAGTTTCTGCCTTCTATTATACCATCGCCATCTACTGATGTAATTATATAAAATCTATCTTTATCACTAATGTCCTTATATTCATTATTAATTTCTATTTTTTCCAATCCAAAATATTGGTTTTTAGTTAATATAGAATGACTGTATCCTTCTTTTTTAACAACCTGATTATTGCTTAGATTTATACATTTAAGACTAAAATCTATAACATCCAA
Organism: Clostridium sp.; assembly: GCA_029257045.1. Classification (GTDB taxonomy): domain Bacteria; phylum Bacillota; class Clostridia; order Clostridiales; family Clostridiaceae; genus Clostridium. The sequence continues at coordinate 95,071 of JARIDB010000081.1, read as the reverse complement.
TGCCTTTTTGACATGAATTTCCCTAGGTCTTCCATAATCATATACCCTATAAGTAATATCACTATTTTGTTGGATTTCTGCAATTATTACACCTTCACAAATAGCATGAACTAATCCACTATTAATTAAGAAACAATCACCTTTTTTAACTTCTATTTTATTTAAATAATCTTCTACCTTATTTTCTTTTATTGCTTTTTCAAATTTTTCCTTTGTACAATCCTTTGTTCCAACTATTAAGCTAGCACCTTCTTTAGCATCCATTACATACCAAGCTTCAGTCTTTCCAAATTCATTTTCATACTTTGCTGCATATTCATCACCTGGATGTACTTGTACCGAAAGTTTATCCTTCGAATTTATTAATTTAAGAAGTAAAGGAAATTTATCATTAGATACTTTATTTCCTATTAAACTTTTTCCTAATCTATCTACTAATTCTTTAAAGCTCATACCCTTAAACTCGCCATTTTCAACAATCCCTGTTCCATTTGGATGAAAAGCAATATCCCAGCTCTCTCCAATATCTCCATCTGGTAGGTTACTTCTAAAACTTTCTAAGTCTCTGCCGCCCCAAATCTTATCATAATATAAATTTTCAAATCTTATTGGATACATAATTTCCTCCTTTATTTAAAACAAGTTTAATATATTTATAATATTAACATATTTATTCTATTTCTTAAATATTTTATCTTTAAAGAACCTAAAAATACTAATATAGTCATTATTATTTATATTTTTCTATAACTTTTACACCTTAATATAAATTTTTTTAATAATGACTTACCTAAATTCTATTAATTATTATTTAATTATCTTAAAAATAAATTCTTTATTACAGCTTGTATATTCATAATAAATACATTTTATAATTCTTTTATACAAAATTACTAAATATTTCAATTTTCTACACGATATTATATATAAAGGTTTATTTTGCTGAATTAAAAAACATATTAGGAGGGGTTCCATGAAATTTTTATTTAAATATACTAAATCAAAAGAAGAAAGAAAAATTGAAAAAAATGAAAAACTTAAATCTAAAAAGGCCTTTTTCAAGAAATCTAAATTTGAGGCAAAAGAAATCTTATCAGATAACTTAAAAGAAATTAAGGATACTAGAGAGATATTTAAATTGAAATCTAGAAATAAAATATCATTTAGGCTTATACAATCCTTTTGTGTAATCATAATTTTAATGATTATTACATCTTTTGTAAGTTTATATAATATGACAAAGATCAATGAAGGTTCTGAAAGCCTTTATAATAACAATACATTATCTATTGTTTATGTAGACGGTTTAATTGAAAATGTGAATTATAATTATTTATCTATAAAAATAATGTTAAATACAGTAGATAAAAAAGAAAGAGATACTAATTTAAGAGAAATATTAAATAATGTTATAGATAATAAAAAACTTATTGAAAATTATTCTAATTTAGATTCATCTTACGTAAGTAAAACAGAAGTTTCTCAAATACAAACTAAGTTAAATAAACTAGATAATCTAATTAAGGATATGACTACTTTAATATCTAATAATGAAATTGATAAAGTTATAAGTAACCTACCAGCTTTAGATGAAGCTTATAATCAATCTCTAGATATTTTAGAATCTATATCTAGATCAAATTCAATACAATCTAAAACTAAAATACAAGAAAATAATGATATTTTTAAGCAATCTCTTATTTCAGTTATTCTTATTTTAATTTTCACTATAGTTGTAGCTTTAGTCTCTTCTATAAAGTTAACATTACAAATAGGCAAATCTATAAAACAAATTATGGATTTATCTATGAGAATGGCAGATTTTGATTTATCTAAAGATACCGTTATTAATAGTAAAGATGAATTTGAGGTTATTGGAAATTCTTTAAATAATGCTCAATATAATTTAAGAAGTATTTTAGAATCTACTATAAATAATACTCAAATTGTTATTGATGGTAGTGAAAACTTATCTTTTTCTATTGGAGAAATTACAGATCAATTTGATAAAATAAATTCTTCAACCAATAATATTAATTCAGTAGTTCAGGAAACTAGTGCTGTTACTGAGGAATTATCTGCATCTATTATAGAAGTTAATTCAAGTGTTTCTGTATTATCTGAAAAAGCTACAGATGGAAATAGTAATTCTGAAAAGATTCAAAAAAGAGCTACAGATATTAAGAAACATACTAACTTTGCTATAGATAAAACTAGTAAGATTTATAAAGATGTTGAATCCGACATTAAATCTTCTATTGAAAAAGGTAAAATTGTTAATGAGATTGTTAATATGGCAAACTCTATTGAAGAAATTGCAGAGCAGACTAATTTGCTTGCTTTAAATGCTGCTATTGAGGCTGCAAGAGCCGGTGAACAAGGAAAAGGATTTGCTGTAGTTGCTGATGAAGTTAGAAACCTTGCTGAAGAATCTAAGGCTTCTGTTCAAAATGTAAAAGGTACTATTAAAGAAGTTAGAGAAGCATTTGATAGTATATCTAGTAATAGTGAAAAACTTCTTAAATTTATGAATGGTGAAATTATGAAGGAGTTTAATGGTTTTGTTTCTGTTGGAAATAGCTATGAAGAAGATGGTATTTTTGTTAGAACAATGAGTGAAGATATTGCAGCAATGTCAGAGGAAGTTTCTGCTACTATGTCAGAACTTAGTGAAGCTGTTCAAACTGTTGCCAATATGACTCAAGGTTCTTCTTCTGATATTAATGAAGTAAAGGGAGTTATTAATGAAACTTCATCCTCAATTGAAAAAATAATAGATGTAATAGTTAAACAACATGAATCTGCTCAAACACTAACTTCAACTTTATCTAAATTCAAGTTGAAGTAGGTATATATTATATTTAATAAAGGATAAAGCTATTACGTAGTTTCTAAAATATAACTTTAAATTTAAAGTTATATTTATGAATTAAAATCTGTTTTATTCAAATACTATAATTAAGGAGTGTGATAACTATGTCAAAGAAAAAAAGTGTTTATTTACCTAATGAAAGAACAAGTTATGAACCAAAACCATCTGCCTTAATTAGTTATGGAAAAACTGAGCCTAATTCAACTATGATACCAAGCACAGTAGATGATGATATTGCTGTTAATAATATAGCTTATTCTGAATTTGATTATACTGAAAATTTAATTCATGATGAAGAAGAATAATATTATTAAATCTAATTCTTCTAGCTCTTTATTGAGTTAATTATATTTTTTATTTATTTAGATTTTCAACAAAAAAAGCCATCTAGATCCTAGTGTTGATACTTTATTTGAACGTAGAGAATTAAGGTCAACACTTGGCATAGATGGCTTTTAATCTTATAAATTTTTTATTTAATCATAGATATACTTAAGCATAATACTTTATTTATTCAAAATTATATTTAAAATTCACTTAATTATTAATATTCTGTTTTATAATCCTTTTTTATTATTTGATAAATTGTCATCTTATTTTTTTTACCGTTTAATACTTGATGCCATTGTCCTTTATTAATATAAACTGTACTTCCTTCATTAACATCATAATTCTTATCTTCAATTATAATAATTCCAGAACCTTTTAAAACAATAAATATTTTTTCTTCTTCTGGATGTTTATGTTTTTTAATAGATTGACCCGCTGTTAAAAAATATACTTCTGTAATAATATCCTGTCCTTTAAATATAGGAATCTTTGGAGGGACCATATCATTATATTGTTCTATTGAAGTTTCTATAAGATTTATGTTTCTATCCACATTAATACCTCCCCTAAATTTTACTTAATATTTTCTTTCAAATTTAGTATTGGTATTTTTTATTATATTATTCAACTAAAAAAATTGAAGGAAGAACAGTATAAAATAATTCATTAATAATCTTTTTATACTTTCCACTATTAAAAAGAAGCTATTACACAATTTATTGCGTAATAGCTTCTTTTATTTGCAACTAATTATTTAATTAATAAGTTTTTAAACTCTGATTATAGTTTGTGCTTTATATTAAATTTTAATTCTTATTTATGAAAATTTAACCTTTAGTCACAATCAAATAAAAAAAGTGAAAATAAATAATAGACCAATATGCTAGCCTATTATTTATTTTCATGTGCTTTATTTTAATTTTTTGTTTTTAATTTAGATAATAATTTTAATATCTAACTTTCCTTGATTTTTAGGAATTAACTTCTCTAGAGAGATTTTATTATTTATTGTCATACCTTTATTTTCTCCCCTTTGAATTTTAATATTATATTGTTCTTTTTCATTGTTTATTTTTATTTCATATTCATTCCAACTTTCAGGAATACAAGGTTCTATTTTATAACCTTTACCTTCTATAGTTTTAAGTCCTAGTATATCTCTAATTCCAACTATATACATCCATCCTGAAGAACCAGTATACCAGCTCCATCCACCTCTTCCCTCGTGGGGTTTTTTAATGTAAACATCGGCTGCAATAACATAAGGCTCTACTTTATATTTATCCGCTCCTTCTTTATTTAAAGTATGGTTAATTGGATTTATCATATTAAAATATTTTTGTGCTTTATCTCCCATGCCTAATTTTGTTAGAGCTAAAATAACCCAAGTAGCTGCATGAGTATATTGACCTCCATTTTCTCTAACTCCTGCTACATAACCTTTAATATATCCAGGTTCTAAAACCCCTTTATCAAAAGGTGGTGATAAAAGTTTTATTAAATTGTTTTCTTTATCTACTAAATATTTATCTAGTGACTCCATAGCTTCTTTTGTTCTATTAGGATCTCCAGCTTTAGAAATTATTGACCAACTTTGAGCTATTGAATCTATTTTACATTCATCATTTTCCTTAGAACCTAAAGGAGTTCCATCATCAAAGTAAGCTCTTCTATACCAATTACCATCCCAGGCATTTTTCTCTATATGCTCTTTTATATGTTCTTTATAATTTATATATTCTTTTTCTTTTTCAATGTCCTTAACATAATTACATATATCTTTAAAGCCATCTAAAATTGTATATAAGAACCAACCAACCCAAACACTTTCCCCTTCTCCTTTATTACCAACAGTACTCATACCATCATTCCAATCACCACTTCCCATTAACGGCAAGCCATGTCTTCCAAACTTAAGGGATCTTTCTATAGCTCTTATGCAGTGATCATATATCGTTCCTTCTTTTTCAGATTCTAAAGCTATTTTATATCTTTCATCTTCCCCTTCTTTTAAAGGTTCATCCTCTAAGAATTTTGTAACTTCTTTTAGAATATCATAGTCTCCTGTAGCTTTTATATATTCAATAGTTACATAAGGAAGCCATAATAAATCGTCTGAAAATCTTGTTCTAATTCCTGAATTTACTACTGGATGCCACCAATGCTGCACATCCCCTTCTAGATATTGCCTTGAAGAACTTCTTAATATTTGATCCCTAGTTAATTTTGGATTTAACATTCCTATAGATAAAACATCTTGAAGTTGGTCTCTAAATCCATATGCTCCTCCTGATTGATAAAAAGCTGTTCTTCCTAAATATCTACAACTAAGAGTTTGATACATAAGCCACCCATTAAGCATATAATCCATTGAAGAATCTGGTGTCTTTACTTGTATATTTCCCAGGAAATTTGACCAATAGCTTTTAACATTTTCTAATTCTTCATCAGCATTTTTTATATTATTATATTTTTCTACCTTTTCTTTTATGCATTCTTCATCTTCTTCTTCTCCAAGTAAGATTACTATTTCCTTTTCTTCTCCAGGCATTATTGTTATATCTACTTTTGAAACTAGAGCTGGGTCATAAATACTTCCGGCTTTATTATTTAAGCTTTCATCTTTAACTCCTTTAGGTTCTTCGGTGTCTTCTCCAAATCCTATAAAGGAGGTTCTATCTCCAGTAAAGCTTTGATTTTCTCCACCAAGAATTGAAAGATAAGCTTTTAACTTTCCAAAGTATTTTGAATAAGGATTTACTCCATAAATATAATTATCCTTAATTTCTGTAGTTACATATTTTGCACTACTGTAATTATAAACTCCAAGAACTAATTGAGCATAATAATATAAGGATAGATTTCTTTTTTTATTTGATAAGTTTTTCAATTTTACTGTTGTTATTTTAACCTTTTCTTCTAAGGCTGCAAAGGTTTTAAGTTCTCCTTCTATATCATAAGATTCATGGGTGAAAGTTGAATAACCAAAACTATGTTTTATTGTATATTCTCCCCCATCTCTTATTGGCATTGGAGTTATTGTAAATAAATCATTTGTATCTTTATCTTTAATATATAAAGCTTCACCTATAGGATCTGTTACCCAATCATTTGACCAAGGTGTTATTTTATTTTCTCTACTATTTCCACACCAAGTATAACTAGATCCAACTTCTGAAATATGAAACCCAAAGTCCTTATTTGAAATTACATTAACCCAAGGAGCTGGTGTGTTTTTATAATTATTTAACTTAATTACATAGCTATTATCTTCTTTATCAAAGCCTCCATAACCATTAAAAAAGTCTAAATTATAATTATTATTTTCTTCAATATCTAAATCACTAAATTTTTCTTCATTATCTTTTCTAAAGAAAGCTTTATCTATAATCACTCTATTATCTTCAGTGGATTCATCAAATTCTTCGCCTTTAAATTCTGCTTTTATTCTACTATCTTTTGATGATCTTTCTAAAGCCTTAGCTTCTTCTTCAATTTTTCTTAGCTGTTTTAAAAGAGTTCCCTCTTTTCCATCTAATAATATAGCGCATATGCCTACTAAAAAGTCCTTTACACTATCTGGCATAGTTGCTTTATTATGAAGATAAACTCCTGCAGATTTATTTAAGCTCTCTCTTTCAATAGAAGTATTTATTGTAGATATTACACTTTTTTGAAGTGGCTCTTCATAAGATATTTCCTCTTCATTGTATATAATTAAATCTGTTTTAACTCCTTTATTTTTAAAGTAGTAATGCATATTTATTCCTTGACTTACAAGTTCTATATCTTCTTCCTTATTAATAAGTAAAAGAATAATAGGAATGTCTCCTGATATTCCATAAGGCCATAATTCTTCTTGACTTAATTTTATATTTTTAATATAACCTGCTCTAGATTTTCTACTATTATTTATATATAAAATTTTTGTAGCTAGACTTTGATACATATTAGCTTGATTTGATCTTATTCCAATATTTTTAATTTCTATTTGATTTCTATTTTTAAAAGCTTCAATAGAATTATTTATCTTTTCTTTATTTTTATATAACCTTATTAAATCGATTAATTCTTCCTTAGAATCTGAAACTCCTGTTAAGAAACAAATTTCCTTTTCTTCCTTAGGTTTTAAATTTATTTTTCCTCTAATACTCATAATAGGATCTAAAACCGTTCCTACAGTATTTTTCATATTATTATTTTGATCTAAGGCTTCTGGATTTTTTAAATTTCTATTTCTTCCAATAAAGTTTAATCTTGAAGTTTCATAAGTTAACTCCCCTTCAATTTCTTTCATATTTGCTATTGTGTGAAATATATAAGGGGTTACATCATTTTTACTTCTAGGTCTTCTATTACCAATTAAAGCTTTTAATTTATTATCATATTCTGTATTTATAAATAGGTTTGAAAACCCTGGATGCACCACATCTGCTTCGAAGCTTTGCAATGTAACTTCTAAATAACTTGTTATTTCTAAATCTACATCTTCTTCTCCGTTATTTCTTAAAATTATCTTTCTTATTTCTAAATTATCTTCTTGAGATAAAGTTACTTCATAATTAGTTTCTATGTTATTATCTGTTCTTACAAATTTACCTCTATCTAAGGTAAAGTCTACAGTATAATCTCTTGGAATATCTTTATAAGGTTCATAAGTTGGATTCCATTTTTCTTCTGTCTTTAAATTCCTTATGTAAAAGAAGGTTCCTGAAGAATCAGTGGTGCTATCTCCTTTCCACCTATATACTGTCATATTATCTTTTTTAGAATATCCGCTTCCACCTCTATTTATCATTAATGAGTAAGTTCCATTTGATAAAAGTAAAGTTTCTTGTTCTTCTTCTTTGTAACCTTTAAATATTCTTGGAATAAGCTCTTCCCTATTTATATTTAAAGCTCCAAAGGTTTTACTTTCTTCTGCTCTATCAAAGGTAATATTTTCTGGAACTCTTTCTTTTAATAATACTTCTACAGTTTTTATTTCTGGAATAGAGTGAAATCTTTCTATTAAAATATTATTATTTAAAACATTATCTAAAGCTAAAAATGACATTCCTAAATGATGGACCATAAAGGATTTTACCATTTTACCTTCTTTTTCTTCTGTAAAATCAATAGCTTCAATATATCCATACTTTCCATGTCCACCTAGTTCTTTTATATTCTTTAAATTCTCTATAGCTGTTTTGGATCTGTAAGGTAAAGTCATCATTGATGAATAAGGTGAAATTACTAAATCTTCTCCAAGGCCTCTTTTAAGTCCTATACCTGGTACTCCAAAAGCTCTATATTGATAATTTTGATTTATATCAAAGTCATGATAGGAAGATTCTGATATTCCCCAAGGTACCTTTTTATTATTTCCATAAGCTATCTGCCCTTTAATTACAGAATCATAAGTTAAATTCCATAAGGTATTTTTATAATTTTTAATTATCTGAAAAGGCATAAAATATTCAAACATAGTTCCACTCCAAGAAGCTAAAGCTTTGTAGCCTTGACCTTTTGTCATATTTCTACTTAAATTATACCAATGACTTTTAGGAACCTCACCTCTTGCTATAGATATTAATGAAACTATTCTAGCTTCCGATGCCATTAAATCATAATAAGAGTTTCCTAAAGATTTTTCTTCCAGGTTATATCCTATAGTAAATAAGCCTCTTTCTTCATCATATAAAAACTTAAAAGTCATATCTTTCATTATTTCATTTATTGACTTTCCTATTTTATTTATTTTAAAGTCTATTATACTTATTTCTTCAAGTTTTTTATCAACTATAACTTTCAATTCATCACTTAAACTATCTTTTAACTTCTCTAAATTTTTAGCTATTTCCTTTAACTTTGGTTCTTTAAAAGGTTCCAACTCTTTTTTTATAGCATCTTCATAATCTTTAAATATAAAATCAAAGAAGCCTAACTTTTCTTCTATTTCATTTTTCACTTTTTTTATCCAGTAATACTCTTTCTTTTCTTCATCACTTAATTTCTCATTTTCATTTAAAATTTTATTAAGCTTTCCTAATTCTTCTTTTAGAATATATTTATAATCTGTAATATAAATATTAGGAGGTATGCTATCTTCTATTTCTACCTTTTCTTCTTCTTTGATTATTCTATAAGCATCTTTAATTGATAGTATTTCCTTTTCTCTTATTATTGGATAGTTTTTAAAGTTATCAACTGTTTCTTTTATTATCCACAGATATCCTAATAAGTTTCCGCTATCTACTGTGGATATATATCTTGGATATAAAGGTATTTTTGTTTTTGTATCATACCAGTTTAAATAATGACCATTATATTTTTCTAAGGTCTTCATATTTTCTAAAATCACATCTATTTTATTTAAGGTTTCTTCCATGGTTATATAACCTAAATCATAAGCCACTATATTACTTATAAGACCCATTCCAATATTTGTTGGTGAGGTTCTATTAGCAACACCTTTATAAGGGTTTTCTTGATAATTATCTGGTGCTAAATAGTTATTTTCTTTATTTACAAAATCCTCATAGTAAGCCCATATTCTTCTACCTTCACTTCTTAGAAATTCCTCTTCTTCAATTTCTAATCGCTCTGGTATATATACCTTTTCTTTAGATATTTTACAAGCTAAGGCTGGTGCTATTATCCATAAAACTACCAAAGGTATTGTTACTATAAAAACTTCAATTGAGTTAAAATATCCTAAAGCTAAAGTTAATAAAGCTATAATTGGAGAAATCCACATCTTACTGTAATACCATCCATAATTATTTTTAACTAACTTATCTACTTTAGCTGCTGTTTGCCACTGAAGTAAATTTCTTTTTGATATAGCTAATCTATAAACAGTTCTTAATATAGAATCTATCATTAAAAAACTTTGATAAGGTATATAACTTATTATTATTAAAATTTGCTTCAAATTTTTAAATGTACCATTTAATTTATTTTTAGGAGTTACAACAAAATCTGTAATTGTAAAAACTACTGGTGATATTAATACTAAAAATATTAACAAAGCTATTTGTACAGCACCTTTTAAAAAACTTAAAGAAAGTAATAATGTTATTAAAAGACTTGGAGCTAATAAACTCCTTCTTAAATTATCAAAAACCTTCCACTTTGATAATGAAGATAGTCTATCACTAAATAGCCAAGGTATTAATTGCCAATCTCCTCTTACCCATCTATGAAGTCTTAAGGCACTTGCCATATAACTAGTTGGATAAGTATCAATAAAGTCTACATCTGAAATTAAGGCACATCTAGTTAATGATCCTTCTAATAAATCATGGGATAATACTCTATTTTCCTTTACTCCTTCTTTTAACAAATTATAAAAGGAATCTATATGTATAATTCCCTTTCCTGTAAATATCCCTTCTTTAAATAAGTCTTGATAAACATCAGAAGAAGCTGTTGAGTAAGCATCTATCCCTGCATCTCCAGCAAAGATTTTTGAAAAATAAGTTTTGTGCTTATCTTCTAAATCTACTGTAATTTTAGGTTGCATTATACTATATCCTCTTTTTACCCTACCACCCTTTACATAAGGCTTATTTAAAGGATGGCTCATAGCACCAATTAGTTTTTTTGCAGCTTCTAAAGGAAGAAAAGTATCACTATCTAAAGTAATTATATATTTAGCCTTTTTAAGAGCTTCTATATCACTACTTATAATATTATAGGAAGTTTTTTTATCTCCTTTTAAAAGAGACATAAACTCCATAAGTTTTCCTCTTTTTCTTTCATATCCCATAAATACATCTTCTGAAGAATTAAAGATTCTTTTTCTATTTAAAAAATAAAATATATTTTCTTCTGTGCTGTATTTTTTATTTAATTTTTCTACAATATTAAGCCCTGCATTATTAATCTTTTCATCTATTTCCGCTTTTTCTTTATTACTATCTGGAAGGTCTCCAAGAAGAACAAAATAAATATTTTTATCTCTATTTCCATGATAATAAACTTCTAATTTTCTCATTAAAACTTCTACAGAATTAGCTGAAGAAAATATTGCTGGAATTATAACTATTGTTCTATTTTCTTCTTTTATTCCATCTTTCAAATCTAACTTAGGTATATGGGACACCTTTACTAACTTTACTGATGCCCAATTAAATACGGCAACTACTATTTCACTTGAAGGTATTAGCATTATAATAAAGGCTACTATACTTTGATTTCTTGTAAATGTTAATGGTATAGAACTACTTATTAAAATCATAATTAAATCAATTACTATAGTTCCAAGTACCATTAAAGATATATAAGTTCCTTCAGTAATTCTTTTATCTATACTTATTTTTATATTTGCATGTTTTTTTAATTCTTCTAACCCTTCATCTATAAGGTAATATCCTATATGGCTTTTATATTCTTCTTCGTTATTTTCCTTAGCAAGATTCAATGCCTTTGTTACCACATTAACTTCTGAAATATGAGTTTTTTTAGATATCTCTTCAATTTTATGTCTATAAAATTCTTTTGTTTCAAAATCCATCTTTTTATAAGTTTTTAAAGGATCTTTTTCTAAAACTTCTTCTACTATTGAAGTTTTTTCAAAGAAACTCTTCCAATTAATAGAATCCATGTTTCTTAAAGAATTAATATTTATTCCTATATCTGTAGCTATATTTCCTTCCTTTATTTGATCCTTAATTAATTCCTTTTCTAAATCCTCATCTTTTTCTATATTCAATCTATCTAAAGCAAAATTATATATTCTTTCATCTTCTATAGAATTGTCTCTTAAAATTTTAAATAGCTTATCTATAAATTCTGGCGAAAAAAGTCCGTCACAAAGAACTTTATCTTTTCCTTTGTAATTGTTTTCACTTATTGATTCTTCATCTTCTTTAGGTTGGTATTTATCATCTAATTTCTTTAGTAGTAAATCAACTTTATCTTTTTCATAATAATCTATAATTAATTTTCCAAGTTCTATAGCCCCTTCTCTTTTCTTTTGCAGTATAACTATTTCTTTTATTATTTTTGATAAGTTAATTATTAAGGCGCCTCTAAGCATTAATGGAAAAGCCCAGATTTCCCCCATAGTTAAAGTATCTTTTTCATCTTTTATAAAATCTATTAAATATTCATACTTTAATGTACTTTGAAACTTTTCTATATAATCCTTTGCAATTAAATAAATCCTTGGGTATTCTTTATCCTCAATTGTTACCCCAGGTAAGTTGTTAAAATAATCATAAGGCATATTAAACTTTATAGTTTTATATTCTTTTTCTATCAAATAAATATTATCTAATATCCATTCTGCAGAAGATATTAATTCCTCCCCCTGCTTATTCACTTTATCTAAATATTTATGATTATGAAGGATACCCTTAAAGGCTTCTTTAAGTTCATCTATAACATTTTTCCTTGTACCTTTTAATAGTTCTTTACTCACAAAAATAATACCCCTTCCTTTTTTATCTTACATTAAAGTTATTATTCTCATTTTCATTACTTTTTAATCATATTGTTTATTATTTAAACATTAAGGATTATATAGTGTAATTTACTAAATACTTTTAAAGTTGAACTATTTATATTAAAATTTCCAAAAAATAGAGTTATCTATATTGTATATTTACACATTATAGATAACTCTATTTTTTATATTTATTTAAATTCTTATATTATTCCAAGTAATTTTCTTATATCTTTATTACTATACATATTATCATCTGCTATTTTAAATATTCTATTAGTATTATCTCGAGAATTATTTGTATGGGCATAACCCATTGACATGTTTATTTTCAAATTTGATTTGTCACAATTATATTTTTCTATTCCCTCTGTTAATTTTCTTAATTCTTCTTCCATATTTTCTAAAGTTATATATTCAAATATAACAACAAATTCATCTCCACCAAATCTACATACAATATGGTCTTTTAGAATTACTTTTATAAGTAGTCCAGCTTCTTTTATCAATATATCTCCAGTTTTATGTCCGAATCTATCATTAATTTCTTTTAATTTGTCTAAATCAAAGATAGCTATTCCAATCTTTTCATCCCTGCAATTATTATATTCACACATTTTAATATCTAGATAAGTTCTATTATATAAATCTGTTAATGAATCATGATAACTTACATAAGTAAGTTTTTCTTCTAATTCTTTTGTTTCTTGAATTTCCCTACATACACCATTTACTTTTATTAGATTACCATTATCATCAAAAAAAGGCGTAACAAAATCCTCTTGCCATACATAATCACCTGTAATTTTACTCATTATCCTAGTTACTATCGGCTTAGAAAAATCTGTATTTTTATCTACCTTTCTATATTGCAATTCCTTAAAATCTGGATGTGTAGCTTCACAACACAAAATTGGATTTTCCATGTTTTCCTCTACTGTATATCCTAAATTTTCTTTTATTGATGGGCTAATATATATAAACTTAATTTCCGGTTTTACTTGTAAAGAATAAATAATATCCTTTGAGTTCTCAAATATCTTTAAAAAACTATCTAATTTTATTTCATTCTTTTTATAATTAGTAACATTTATTAAAGATAAAACAATTACATCTTCAAGTCTATCAATAACTTTTATATCTAAATATATCTTTTCTCCTCTTGAATTTTTAAATGGAAAAACCTTTTCTATTTTATTTATTAAAAAATCTAACTGTATTATCTTTAAAGAAAATATATTAATATTTTTACCAATTATATTTTCTTTTTTATATCCTAAAAAACTTGTACAATTTTCAGTTATATTTATGATATCACCACTAACATTAATATCTATAAACATTTCCCTATTAACTTTTCTATTATGAATTGACCTTTCATAATTTCCCACAGTATTCTCCACCCCGCAAAATATCAATAAAGTTATTTTCCATCTATTTATAGTCACTTTTAACTTCCATTTCATCTGAAGGTGGAAGTTAACATTAAAAAATTATATAAATTTAAATAACATATATCCATATATAAAATTTTCTTAATTAAAATTTTATCTTATAAAAAAGCTTACACTTATTATACCATGATATATGTTATTTACCATATAAGACCATAAATTTGTTTCATGATTTATAGGTTATCAATTCTTTTACTAATATAGATTTTTAAAGTTTCTATTGTAATTATCTTTCTCCCTTCTTTTAAATATATAAAGTACAATCTTTGCACAGAAAAGTCCTAAAATTATCCCTACAATTACATCTATCGGATAATGCACATATAAATATAACCTTGAAAATGCAATTAGAATTGCTAAAGCAAAAACATAGAATCTTGATTTTTTAATCTTTGATCCTAGTACTCCTGCTACAGCAAAAGATGAACCAGTATGCCCTGACGGGAAAGAAAATGAGGTAGGTGGAGTTATTAAAAGCTTAATATCTGGTAAAGAAATAAATGGCCTTTCTTCTTTTACTAAATTCTTCAATATTCCTTCACCTATAATAGTAGTTAATATTAAAGCACATATAGACATAATTCCAACTCTTCTATACTTTGGTTTAATCATTAGAGCTAAAGATATTAATATCCAAATAAGACCACCATTGCCTAGAGAAGTTACTATAACCATTATCTTATCCATAATAGGGCTATTAAAGTTATCATTTATAAATTTAAGAATTTCACTATCAAAGTTTTGTAATATATTCATCATTTTTCATCACCTTATTTCTTTAATTTTGATTTTAAAGTTGTATTTTTATCTTTTCTGCACTTTATTTTATTACCTATTTATATTCAGTTACTAAATTAACTAATACAATTTCAGGTCTATTAAATATTCTAAAGGGAAAACCACTATTCCCAAGCCCCCTATTAACTACAAGGGAAGTATTTTTAATTTTATGAATCCCTGAAGTGTACTTTGGTAAAATTCCTTGTCCTGGAGCATATAACCCTCCTATTAATGGAAGCCTAACTTGCCCACCATGAGCATGACCACTAAAAGCTAAATCAATATTTTTCTCTGCATATATTTTTATTAATTCTGGTCTATGCGATAAAAGAATTGAAAACCCTTCTTGTGAATTCTTTTTAAGTTCATCAATGATTACTCTATAGTAATCATCTCTTTTATATTTTCTGTACTCTTTATTCCAACTACTTATTGTGACATCAGCTACCCCAAATAAACATATACATTCATTATTTCTTTTTATAATTTCTAAGGAGTTATCTAAAACTTTCACTTTATTACTTTTTAACTTATCTTTCAATTCATTAAATCTTGGAGATGAATTTTCATGATTTCCTGATATATAATAAACAGGACACATATCTTTAATTTCTTTTATAAGCTTTATTGCCTTATCTAAATCTGTTCTTTGCCTATCTATTATATCCCCTGTAATTACTATAATGTCAGGATTAACTGATTTAATCTTTTTAGATAGTCTTCCCTTAAAATCTTTGTTATGTAAATCTGATATTTGAAGTATTTTAAAGCCATTAAAAGCCTTTGGAATCCTTTTATTTTTATAATCTATTTTATTTATTAATATATGATTATTTTGCCACGTAAAAAATACTGCTAATAATACTAATATAATTATAATTTTATAACCCATAATTCTCCTCCTTAAACCTTATTAAATCATCCTTTATTCCTTTCATAAAAGATATATTAATTTTATTATTTCATAGCCTTTATATTAAAATATACTTATTTTTATTTAACCTATAGTATTTCAATATATTATATCAATAATTCTATCACAAATATATTAACAGATCCTTAATTTAAATTTGCTTATAGCTAAAAATCCATGATTTTATTTTACAAAAATAATTTTAAACCTTAAGTATAAATTTATTCTGCCTGGGAAATATAATATTAGAATGAAGGTGACTTCTACATTCTAATGATGCACCTTAGTATCATTTAGATAAATACTTACCATCCTTGTGGTGACTAAGTTTGTCTATTATAAGTCAAAAAATAGCCCTAAAGGGCTATTTTTTATTTCATTATTTATCTTTTTTATTTATTAACTTGTTTTTAATTTATCTAAATATAGAATAAAACTTTATTTTTAATAATTTTCTAGCATAAAGGTTGTCCATTCTATTTTAAAATCTTCCTCAGATATATTAAGAATGTCACAATGTATTTCAAAACATTTCCAGCATGTGAATTTAGTATAATTTTATAGACATAAAAACTTTAAAAGTATAAAATAATAAATACTAACTCATAATTCTTGATAAATCCTAAACCTTTATAAAATATAACTCTTTGAAAGGAAAATAATTTATGAACAACAAAAGATGGAAATGGATAGTTTTGATTATAATAATATCTGTTTTTTTATCTTCATTAGGTATTTCTTACAATCAAAAAGTAAAAAAAGAAAACCTATTAACAACAAAGTTAGAAGAAATTAAAAATAGTTATAAATCTATTAATATTTTAAATATGAATAAAGATGAAGATAATTCTTTTAAGGATCTAAATACTAAATTTAATGAATCAATAAACTCAAGGAATTTAGAAAAGAGCCAAGCTACCTTAAATGAAGTATTTAAATTAAAGGATTCTGTAAATAATAGATTAGAAAATGAAAAAATAGAAGCAGAAAAACAATCTAAGGAAGAATACGAAAAGAAGAAAATTGAAGAAGAAAATAAAGCTGAAGAACTTGCTTTGTTAGAAGAAGAAAATAAAAAGGTTACAGAATCTACAAATAGTAAAATTGATAATTCAAATAAAACTGCAGATAAAGTTGGAAGTAATATGCCTAAAATAGCAAACACTTCAGTTGCATCTTCATCAAATCAACTTATTTCTGTTGTAAGTACAGGTGGTTCTACTGCGGAACTTGTACTTTGGCAAAAAGATAGTAATGGAATTTGGTATGAATATGATAGTATGTTTGCAAGACTTGGTGAAAATGGGATGAAAAGTGTAAGTGAGGTTTACGAAATGGATTTAAGTACACCAACTGGAATCTATACCTTAAGTGAATCTTTTGGAGTTGCTAATGACCCCGGTAGCAATGTAAGTTATAGAGTTTTAGATGGATCTGAGTATTGGGTAGATGATGTTGATTCTCCTTATTATAATACAATGCAATTTGGAGCACCTAATGGTAGATGGGCCTCAGCTGAGCATTTAACCGATTATCAAAATGCTTATAAATATGCTTTAGTTATAGACTATAATAGATGGCCAGTAGTATCAGGTAAGAGTTCAGCAATATTTTTACATGTTGATGTTGGAATTCCAACTTATGGTTGCGTAGCTGTTGCCTCAAATAAAATGGTTGAGATATTGAATTGGGTAAATCCAAGTTCAAACCCTAAAATTATGTTAGCATTAAGTTATGATCAATTATATAATTATTAAAATGGAATGGGGTCAAACCCCATTCCATTTTCAACTAAATATTTTCTCCGAATATTATAAGCCTTCATTCATCATTCTATTAGTATTTCTATTTTTTGAGATACTTCCATTTGTTCCATGACAAGATTCTGCTCCTCCCATAGAGTTATGCATTTCTATCATTTCTTCTCTTCCTATGTTTTCCATCATTCTAGTCATATTTCCATATCCATTTTCTCTCATTATATCAATCATTTTTTGATAATCTTCTTCTGTAATATTATTCATAAAGTCATCCATAGCTTTGTAATTACCATTTCTAACTTCATTTGCAAGATCTTCATATCCGTTTTCATACATAATATCTATCATATCACTATTCCTGATATCCATCATATAATTATTCCCGGCACCTCTAATATCACTATTTTTTTTATCTTGAACTTGATTAGATATTGTGGAAGCCTCCACTTCAATTGATTTATTAACCACTTTATCATCTTTTCCATTTGCATAAGCTAATGAAGTTACCCCTAATGTAAGTGCCATTATAGTTGTTATTGCTATTACTTTTTTAATCATTATATATATCTCCTTTTTTATCTTGTTTATTTAATTCTATTTTATATAATAATTGTAGAGTAATTATGGAGAAAAATGATATACATCTATAAATCATAAAATTAACTTGATTTTTTAATTTATAATCCCATTAACCATGAAGCCATTGAAAAATATGCAAGTAATGCTACAGCATCAACAATAGTAGTTATAAGTGGACTTGCCATAATAGCAGGGTCTAATTTAAATCTCTTTGCTATTATAGGTAATGCCCCTCCAACAACTTTAGCTAATACAACTGTTAAAAATAAACTAACACATACAGTTATTGCTATTCTTATATCTACCTTTTCTAAGTAGTATATTCTTAAAAAGTTCACTATTGCTAATGAAGAACCAACAATTAAACTTACTCGGAATTCTTTCCATAAAACTTTTATAATATCTCTTTGTTTTATATCTCCTAAAGCAAGCCCTCTAATTATTAGTGTTGCTGATTGTGATCCCGCATTTCCTCCTGTATCCATTAACATAGGAATAAATGCAGCCAAAATTACTACTGATTGTAATACATCTTCAAATCTCCTAATAATATTACCTGTAAATGTCGCGGAAACCATTAAAACCAAAAGCCATATTATCCTATGTTTTGCTAATTCAAAAACATTTGTTTTTAAATATTCCTCATCTGATGGTTGCATAGCTGCCATCTTTTGAAAATCCTCTGTATTCTCTTGATCTATAATATCTACTATATCATCAATAGTAATAATTCCAACTAATCTCTTTTCATTATCTACAACCGGCATAGCAAGTAAATCATACTTTTTAAATAATGATGCAATTTCTTCTTGGTCATCATTTGTATGAATTGATATACTTTTTGTATTCATTATATCTTTTATAATAACATCTTCATTACTTAGGACTAATTTACGTAATGATACTATTCCTTCTAATTTTCTATTTTTATCTATTACATAACATATATCTATAGTTTCTTTATCTAAACCTATTTTCTTTATATGATGCATAGCTTCTTTTATTGTCATTTCCTTTTTTAAATCCACATACTCTATTGTCATAATACTGCCTGCAGAATTATCTGGATAGTTTAAAAAGTGATTTATTAATTCTCTCTTATCTTTATTGGTATTTTTTAATATTCTTTTTACAATATTTGATGGCATTTCTTCTAACATATCAATAGTATCATCGAAGTAGAGTTCATTTAAAATATTCTTAATTTCGTTATCAGTAATGGATTCAACTATATACTGCTGTTGTTCTGTTGATATATATGAAAATACATCCGCTGCTATTTCTTTTGGTAGTAAACGAAAGACTACTATTAATTTCTCTACTTGTAGCTCATCTAAAACTTGTGCTATATCCACAGCATTCATTTTAATAATTTCATTTCTGGCTTGTGAGAACTTACCTTCTTCAATAAAATTTCTAATAACTTTTTTCATTTATTAGCCTCCTTAATGGAGCCATTTAATTGCCAGGATGGCAGTTATGGCTCTTGTTTCATTATTAAATTTTAAATTTATACTTTCATCACATAAGGGCCCAGATTCCATAACTACCACCACCTTTCACAAACCTTATATTTTATGTTTATCTATTCTTTAATTTATGTCAATTATACCTTTAGATATGATTAACTACAAGTAACTCATTTCTAGTTATCCATATCTTATTCTTTTTATTTATAAATAGTTCTTATTCCTTTACAAATCAATCTTATTTTATAGTAAAAAGTAGAAATTGAAAAATGAAATTATAATAAAAAAAGTTAGAGAATAATCTCTAACTTTGCATTCTTATTAATCTATATCCAACCCCTATATGAGTTTGTATATAAGTGTTTTTTTCACAATTAATTTCTATCTTTTTTCTTAATGTTGCCATAAAAACTCTAAGAGAAGGTATATCACTTTCATAACATTCACCCCATATTTCCTTTAAAATATATCTATGAGTTAAAACCTTACCTGCATTTTTAGCTAATAAACATAATAATTTGTATTCAATAGGTGTTAAGTGTGTTTCTTCTTTTCCTATAAAAACACATCCTGATGCATAGTCTATTTTAAAATCTCCATTAATGAATTCAGTAACTTCTTCTTTTTTTGAATTATCATAATTCATCTTACGAATAGTAACCCTTATCCTTGCCAATAGTTCATCTACACTAAATGGTTTAGTTAAATAATCATCTGCACCTGAATCTAAAGCTTCAATTTTATCTCTATCCTCACCTCTAGCACTAACTACTATTATTGGGCAATTTGACCATGTCCTAATCTTTTTAATTATATCTACTCCATCCATATCTGGAAGCCCTAAGTCTAATATAATAATATCCGGTTTATGTGATGTTGTAAGAATAATTCCTTGTTCTCCATTCTCTGCTGATAGGCAATTGTACGAATGAATTTCTAAAGTAGCAGATATAAAATTTCTTATTGCTTTATCATCTTCAATTACTAAAATTAATTCTTTCATTTTCAACCTCCGCTTTTAATATGGTAAACCCTATTACTGTACCATGAGGATAGTTATCTCTAACATATATTTTTCCACCATGTGCATTTATTATTGAACTACATAATGCAAGTCCTAATCCTAGACCTCTTCTGCTGTCGCCTTTACTACCATTCACAGTAAAGAACATATCAAATATATATTCCTTATTCTGCTTGCTAATTCCTACCCCATTATCTATAACTTCAACTATAACTTTTTTTCCTTTGGCTACTACATCTATTCTTATTTTTGTTCCTTCTTTAGTGTACTTAATAGCATTATCTATTATATTAATCATTACTTGCACTATTAATCTTGCATCTACATCTACCATTAATAAATCATCTTTAAGATTAACCTTAACATCATAATCAGAAATACTACGATTAACATGATTAAGAGCCTCACTTATTATCTCTTCTACTAGTTGAGGTTCGGTATTTAATTTAACCTTTCCATTATCTAACTTAGATAATGATAATAAATTTTCGATTAAATTTATTAACCAAATTGAGTCATCGTATATATCTAATGTTAATTTTCGTTTTGTTTCTTCATCAAAAGCATTACTTAATATTGAACTTGCGCTTCCAGAAATACTAGTAAGAGGTGTTCTTAAGTCATGAGACACAGCTCTTAATAAATTAGCTCTAAATCTTTCATTTTCAGCTTGCATTAGAGCATTTTTTTTAGATTCATTTAAATTATATTTTTCTATTGCAAAGGATATTTGACTTAGCATTGTCTCTAATAGTGACTTTTCACCATTATCAATACTCTCACCTGGTCCCATTACTATTCCAATTACAGCCATTACCTGACTTTGACCAATAAGCGGAATATACATTGATTTAGCTCCTGGTATTGTATCTGTATTGGCTCCTGACCTTTTTTGATTTTTTATAGACCAAGTAACTACACCCTTTTCCTCTTCACATATATATTTACTGTCTATCTCGCTACCATCATCATATTTATAATTATAAATACTTTTTATATCTTCGTTTTCTACTTCATATATTATAATTGGCTTCAATAAAAACCTATATAATTGTCTTTGTGCTGTTAATATAATATCTTCTAAGTTGTCACTTCTTTCTAGATCTCTACTTGCTTCTAATAATATATTAGTTCTATTTGCAATTACTGCTGATACATTTGCTTGATATTTGACTTTATTTGTTAATGTGCTTGTTACTAATGCAGATGTAAGCATTATTAAAAATGTAACTAAATATCCTGGATCATAGAAATCAAGTGAAAATTTAGGATCTGTATATAGAAAATTAAATAGTAGTACACTTGCTAAAGAAGCAAATCCACCATAAATAAATCCATTTGTATTATTAGATATTAATAAAACTCCTAGAATAAACACTGTAATTATATTAGCTTCACTAAACCCTAAATTGTATAGTATGAAACCAATTAGCAAATCTCCTATTAAAATACCTAATGTTTTTATAACATCTGTAAATGATATTTTAATATCTTTTATTGCATATTTTCTTTTATATACTGTATCCTCACTGTCTGGTATAACATAAAGATCTATATCTGGTGCCATTTCTATTATTCTATCTACATATCCAAGCTTAGCTAATAAGACTCTTTTTTTTCTTTTTGTCCTTCCTATTATAATTTTAGAAACTCCACTTAACCTGGCATACTCTGCCACCTGATATGGTACGTCATCCCCGTATACTGTCTCTACCTTTGCACCTAACTCCTCAGATAATTTTATATTTTCTCTTAATCTTTGAATATTGTTTTTATTTAAATCTTTAGATACTACTGTCTCTATAAACAATGCTGTAAATTCAGCATTAAAAGCTTCTGCCATTCTTGCTGCAGCTCTTATAACCTTAGCATTTGATGGAGATGAACCTAGGCAAACTAATATATGTTCATTTGTATGATATATATTTTTGCTATAAGTTTTATTAATATTTACTTCTTTATTTACTCTATCTGCAGTTTCTCTTAATGCCATCTCACGTAATGCAACTAAGTTTTCTCTAATAAAGAAGTTATTTAATGCTTTTTTAGCTTGCTCACCTTTATATATCTTTCCTGAATTTAGTCTTTCTATTAAATCAGAAGGCTCTATATCAATTAATTCTACTTGAAAAGCATCATTAAAAAATCTATCTGGTACTCTTTCCTTAACCACTATATTAGTAATTGAAGCTACAATATCATTTAAACTTTCTATGTGCTGTACATTTACTGTAGTATAAACATCAATTCCGGCATTTAATAATTCCTCTATATCAGTATATCTCTTTTTATGCCTTAAGCCTTCTACATTAGTATGAGCAAGTTCATCTACTAAAATTAATTGTGGCTTTCTTTTTAAAGCTTCATCTAAATTAAATTCTTTTAATGTTATTCCTTTATATTTAACTTCTAACTTTGGTAAAACCTCTAATCCTTCTAATAAAGCTAGTGTTTCTGGTCTTGTATGTGGCTCTATATACCCAACAACAACATCTATTCCTGATTTTCTCGCGGCATGAGCAGCATCTAACATAGCATAGGTCTTACCTACACCAGCTGCATACCCAAAGAATATTTTCAACTTTCCCTTTTTATTCTTTTCTTCATTTTCATTTATCTTTCTTAATAACTCATCAGGATTAGGACGATTTTCCATAAAATTAGCACCTCATTATTTTAATATACCATCTAATGCAAGATTAACTTCTAATACATTAACTCTTTCTTCCCCAAATATACCAAAAGTTCTTCCTTTAGTATACTTTCTAATAATATTTTCTACTTCTTCATTACTTATATTACGGCTTTTTGCTATTCTATCTACTTGATATTCTGAAGCTTTAATTGAAATATGTGGATCAAGACCACTACCTGAAGATGTAACTAAATCTACTGGTATAGCCTCATCTTTTTTATCAGGATTTGATTCTTTTATTTTATCAACTCTTTCTTTTATTAACCTTTCATATTCATCACTTGCTGGGCTTAAGTTTGATGGTGTAGAATACATTAATATTTCTCCATCTTTATTTTTATAGGTAGTTGTATCTAAGTTCATTACACGTCCCCACATATATTCATTTCCAGTAAACTCTTGAGCAAGTAAAGTACTTCCATAGCTTTTTCCATTTATTTTTATGATACTACCATTTACTTTATCCCTAAATAAAGCTTGAGAAATACCTGCAATAAAAACCGGATATATTAAACCACAAATTACAGTAAATACTAACATAAATTTAAATGCTTTTTTTAAAATTTTCATAAATTCTCCTCCTAAACTAAACCAATAGCAGTTATTATAATGTCTATAAATTTTATTGCTATAAATGGCACTATTATTCCTCCTAATCCATAAACTAATAAATTTCTTGATAATAATTTATTAGCTGGAACTTCTCTATACCTTACACCTTTTAGTGCTAGTGGAATAAGTGCTATTATAATTAAAGCATTGTAAATAACTGCTGAGAATATGGCACTTTCTGGACTACTTAGTTTCATAATATTTAACTTTTGAAGTTCTGGATAAAGACCAATAAATAAAGGTGGTATTATAGCAAAATATTTTGCTATATCATTTGCTATACTAAAAGTAGTTAATGCACCTCTTGTCATCAAAAGTTGTTTACCTATTCTAACTATTTCAATAAGTTTAGTAGGTGATGAATCTAAATCTACCATATTACCTGCTTCTTTTGCTGCCTGTGTTCCTGTATTCATTGCAACAGCAACATCTGCTTGTGCTAAAGCTGGCGCATCATTAGTTCCATCTCCTGTCATAGCAACTAAATGACCCTTCTTTTGAAAATCCTTTATCATATTTAATTTTCCTTCAGGTGTTGCTTCTGCAAGGAAATCATCTACTCCAGCCTCAGCAGCTATAGCTGCGGCTGTTAAAGGATTATCTCCAGTTATCATTATTGTTTTTATTCCCATATTTCTTAAGTCTGCAAACTTTTCTTTTACTCCTTTTTTAACTATATCCTTTAAGTGTATTATTCCTAATATCTTATTGTTTTTAGCAACTACTAATGGAGTTCCTCCAACCTTTGCAATTTCTTTAACTTCATCTTCACATTCCTTTGAAAAATATCCTCCATTATCTATTACGTAGTTTTTAACTGCATCTGAGGCACCTTTTCTTATTTCATTTCCATTAAAATCTATACCACTCATTCTTGTTTTAGCAGTAAATTTAATAAATTTTGCATTTAGATTTGCCATATCTCTACCTCTAATGCCAAATTGATTTTTCGCTAAAATTACTATACTTCTACCTTCTGGAGTTTCATCAGCAATAGAAGATAATTGAGCTGCATCTGCTAATTCATTTATATCTACTCCATCTACTGGTATAAACTTAGTAGCTTGTCTATTTCCAAGGGTTATAGTTCCTGTTTTGTCTAACATTAATATATCTACATCTCCAGCTGCTTCAATAGCTCTACCACTCATAGCAAGTACATTTGCTTGATTTAATCTGCTCATTCCAGCAATTCCAATTGAAGATAATAATGCACCTATAGTTGTTGGCGCTAAACAAACTAATAATGCTATTAAAGAAGTTATTGATGTACCATTTATCTTACCAGCTCCCCTTGAAATAAATTCTGAATAAGCGTATAAGGATACTGTTACTATAAGAAATATTATTGTAAGAGAAACTAAAAGTATTTCTAATGCCTTTTCATTCGGTGTTTTCTTTCTTGTAGCACCTTCTACCATAGCTATCATCTTATCCATAAAGCTTTCTCCAGGATCATTACTAACTTTAATTATTAGCCAATCTGATATTACAGTAGTTCCTCCTGTAACTGCACTTCTATCTCCACCACTTTCACGTATAACAGGAGCTGACTCTCCTGTTATTGCACTTTCATCCACCGATGCCGCCCCGTCTATAACATCTCCATCCGCTGGTACTTGTTCCATTGCAAAGACAATAATAATATCCCCTTTTCTAAGTTCAGTTGAATTTACCTTTTTTATATTTTCTCTTTCTTCTATCGATTCAATCTTGCTAGCTAATACATCCTTTTTAGCTGAACGTAATGCATCAGCTTGTGCTTTTCCTCTCCCTTCTGCTATAGCTTCTGCAAAGTTTGCAAATATAACTGTAAACCATAGTAGTATGGCTATTCCTAAAATAAAGCTAGGGGAATTATCTTTAATTCCTAATAAAGATAAAAAATACAAAATTGTAGTTAAGATAGAAGCTATATATACTATAAACATAACTGGATTTTCTTTTTGTGTCTTTGGTTTTAATTTTATAATAGAATCCTTAATTGCTCTTTTTATTATTTTCTTATCAGATAAAAAAACATCATTCTTTCTCATTTAACTTCCTCCTTCTATCTTATTGATTGAAAAAATTCTGCTATTGGTCCTAATGCAAGTGCAGGGAAAAAGCTTAAAGCACCTACTAAAAGAACAATAAATATTAATAAACCTATAAATAAAGCATTATGAGTTGGTAATGTTCCTGCTCCAACTGCTACCTTTTTCTTTTTAACTAAAGATCCTGCAATAGCAAGAGTTCCTAAAATAGGTACAAATCTTACAAATAACATTATTAACCCTAAGCTAATATTTATAAAAACTGTATTAGCTGCAAAACCTGCAAAAGCTGAACCATTATTTCCTCCTGCTGAAGAGTAAGCATAAAGCATCTCTGAGAATCCGTGGGCACCACTATTACTAATACTATTTGCCACACTTGGTACTAAAGAAGCTATTCCACTACCAATTAATGTTGCAATTGGTGTTGCAAGACAAACTAACATTGCCATTTTCATTTCATAGGGATCTATTTTCTTCCCTAAATATTCTGGTGTTCGCCCAACCATAAGACCAGCTATGAATACTGCTATTATTGCAAAGGCCAACATCCCATATAATCCACATCCAACTCCACCAAAAACTACTTCTCCTAATTGCATTAATAGCATAGTTATCATTCCACCTAATGGTGTATAACTATCATGCATAGAATTTACTGAACCATTAGATGCTGCTGTTGTAAAGGCTGCCCAAGTTGATGAAGATGCTATACCAAACCTTGATTCTTTTCCTTCCATATTACCACCAGCTTGATTTACCGATGATATATTTACAGCTCCATTTTGGGCAAGTTGTGGTGTAGCATTTGCTTCATTTACTGCTATTACAGCAAGGGCAATAACTAACATTAAAAACATAGCTATAAATATAGCTCTACCTTGCCTCTTATCTTTTATATTTCTTCCAAAAGTAAAGCATAAAGCAGCTGGTATTAATAATATAGATATCATCTCCACTGCATTACTAAATGGTGTTGGATTTTCAAAAGGATGAGCTGAATTTACACCAAAAAATCCTCCTCCATTAGTTCCTAATTGCTTTATTGCAATTTGACTAGCAGCAGGACCTTGAACTATAACTTGCTTTGTTATTATACTTCCATCTTCAAGAGTTATAGGTTGTAATAAATTCACTTCTTTATAAGATGAAAAGTTTTGTACAACTCCTTGTGACGCTATTAATAATGAAACAACTATTGATAATGGCATTAATATATGAATCACAATTCTTGTAGTATCTGTCCAAAAGTTACCTATATTCTTTTCTTTTACTTTAGTAAAACCTCTTATAAGTGCAAATAAAACTGCTATCCCTGTAGCTGCTGATACAAAATTTTGAACAGTTAACCCAAGCATTTGAGTTAAATAACTTAATTGACTTTCTCCTGAATAAGATTGCCAATTTGTATTACTTACAAAACTTGATGTTGTATTAAAACTTAAATCAAAACTAGTTCCTTTAATTCTTTCTGGATTTAAAGGAAGAATTCCTTGGAAGATTTGTAATAAGAATAATATTATAAATCCTATTAAGCTAAAAGCTAAGGCAGACTTTGCATACTTCTTCCAATCCATTTCTTCATTTTTATCTATTTTAATTATTTTGTATATAAAATTTTCTACTGGATTTAATATCCTACTTAAAAATGTCTTTTCTTCATTCATTACTTTTCCAATATAATTTCCTAGTGGAATAGCTAGTAAAATTAAAATTCCTAAATATAATGAATACTGTATTATTGAGCTAATCATTCATTTTCCCTCCTTAATAAAATGTAAGTTAAATAAATAAACAATGCTAAAGCCACTAAACCTATTAAAATAATAATTAATTTCATCATTTATTCCCCCCTTCATACGAAATTATATAAAATTCTATATAAAGATAGTGTTAGGATTATTATTACTGACATTAAGATTGCATAAAGATTTTTAGAACTTAATGTATGAGTTATTTTATTTAAAATAAAAAAAGAGCAAATCATATTTAAAATGTGATTTGCTCTTTTTGATTTATAATTATTTATTTTTCATAAAAAAATTATTTAAAAATTAATTTTATTATTAAACTTATAAAATATGTTATAAGTGAAAATATAATTGCTATAAAAAGAATATTTATCATTAACATGTTATAGCTTATTATCATATTCATTGATACATATTTTGTTATTCCTAATAAATTTAATATAATAAGTATTAAAAACATACTTAAAAGACCTTTACTTGCTCCTTTTATATCTGCTTTACTTAATGATATATGTGATGATATGCATATTGCTAAAAATATAAAAATTATAAATTTTATATTCTTAAGGTTATCTAATACAAATATTAACTTTATTAATTCTTTAAATGATTCTATTATATTAATTAAATTAACTTGATTAATACTATTAATTATAATTGACATAAAACCATTGTATATACTTGGTATAAGTAAATACATTAAAGCTCCAATAGACAAAGTTCCACCTAAAATAGGGGCTATCCCAATAAAGAAGTTTCCTATTTGTTGATATATACTACGTGAATTATATCTGTGTTTTACATATCCTAAGGTATTATCTTCACTACTTGGTTTAAAAAGCTTCATTTCTGTTATTTTATGTTTAAAGATAAACGCTACTATAGCATGACTTAGCTCATGAATAGGAACCCCTATAAAACCAGTTATATAAATAGACTTTTTCCCAAAAGCCCTATAAAAGTTTCTTAGTGAATTATCCCTTAAAAAGCCTAATATAAATCCAGCTACAACAATAGAACCTATAAGATAAACTATTTCAAATACCGTCATAATTAGTATTTCTTTTAAAAACTCCATAAATTAATTCCTCTCTTGATTTGCTTATTTAAAAGATTGATATTATAAGAATACCACTTTTATTTCAAATTAGAGATATTATTTTAATCCTCCATGCTAAAGGCTTCTTCTTCTGAAACAGGAATAAGTATATCCCTAAAAAGCCCTTTTTCTCGTCTACAATAAAATTCATAATCGTCTTTTTTCTTTAATTCTCTAATATGTTCATTTCTTATTATTTTAAATGTCTTGTTCATACAAAAACTTTTTCCTATATAGTAATCATTTGTAACCTTTAATATTGTACATCTTACTGTCATATTTTCTTCGGTTTCCTTTCCTAACTAAATACCTAATGATTCATTCAATTTTTTAGCAGTAAATTTTCTCTATATAATTATTTGCTAAATCTTATTTCTTCTTATATTTTCGCATACTATTTTCCGTTCTTTATAGTTATTTTAGTATAAAATTTAATTAAACTATTTTTCTCATTAAAGTTATAGAATATTAAAATTGTAAATAGATTCACATCATTACCTAATGACATTTTTCATTCGAATTAATGGCCTTTTCCATATTATAAATACAAAATAAAAAAGACTAGAAATTTTAAAATTCATTAAAATCTCCAGCCTTATAACTAACTAAAATCTTTATTTTTTCATTTGGATTTTATTTTAAAAGTTGAAACTTTATTAAAAAACAATGACATTAGTGCCTGGTATCACCTTACTCAACTGTAACTGCTTTTGCAAGATTTCTAGGCTTATCAATGTCACAACCCCTTGTTTTGGCAATATAGTATGATAGTAATTGAAGTGGTACTACTGCAAGAACTGGTGCTAAAAGTGGCATAGTTCTTGGAATATAAATTACCTTTTCTACTACTTTTTCTATATCTTTATGCCCTTCCATAGCTATTCCTAGAACCTTTGCTCCTCTTGTAGTTACTTCTCTAACATTGCTTACTGTTTTTTCAAATAAGTGTTCTTGAGTTGCAATAGCTACAACTGGAGTTCCTTCTTCTATTAAAGCTATTGTTCCGTGTTTTAACTCTCCTGCTGGATAAGCTTCTGAATGAATATATGATATTTCTTTAGTTTTTAATGACCCTTCCATTGCTACTGCATAGTCAAAGCCTCTTCCTAAATAATACATATCTTTATTATCTTTAAATTCTTTTGTAATTTCTTTTATATATTCTTCACTTTTAATTATTTCTTCTATTTTTTGTGGTATATTTAATAATTCTTCTTTAACTTCTTCTATAGCTTCTTTAGTCATTGTATGTCTAATTTCTGCAAAGTATAAAGATACTATATATAAAGTTATAACTTGTGTTACATAAGCCTTAGTTGAAGCAACTGCTATTTCTGGACCAGCCCATGTGTATAAAACATCATTGGCTTCTCTTGCAATTGAGCTTCCTACTACATTTGTTATAGCTAGTACCCTTGCTCCATTTTCTTTAGCAAGTCTTACTACCGCTAAAGTATCTGCTGTTTCTCCTGACTGGCTTAAAACTATCATTAAAGTATGGTTGTCTATAATCGGCTCTCTATATCTAAATTCTGAAGCAACATCTATTTCTACTGGAAGTTTAATTGTTTTTTCTAATATAGTTTTTCCAACAACTCCAGCATGATACGCTGTTCCACAAGCTACAATATAAACTCTATTTATATCTTCTATTTCTTCCTTTGTCATATGGAAATCATCAAGTTTTACTTTTTCATTTAAAACTATTCTTGATTTTAAAGTATCTTTAACAGCCTTTGGTTGTTCATGAATTTCTTTTAACATAAAGTGTTCATATCCACCTTTTTCAGCTGAAGTAGCATCCCAAGTTACATGGAAGATTTCTTTTTTGATTTCTTCTTTTTCTTCAGTTAAAAGTTTAACTCCATTTCTGTCCATAACAACAAATTCACCATCTTCTAGAAGGTAAATATCTCTTGTATGATTTAATATTGCTGGAATGTCTGAAGCTATAAAGTTTTCATCTTCTCCAATTCCAACTATTAATGGACTGTCTTTTCTTACTGCAATTAATCTATCTGGTTCATTTTTTGAAATGGCACCTATAGCGTAGCTACCTTGAAGCTTTTTAGTAGCTTTTATTAATGCATCCAAAAGATCTCCATTATAATAATAGTTAACTAAATGAGGTATTACTTCTGTATCTGTTTGAGATTTAAAAGTATATCCTTCCTTTGTTAACCATTCTTTTAGTTCAATATAGTTTTCAATAATCCCATTATGAACTATAGCAATGGTTCCATCTTGATTTAAATGTGGGTGTGAATTCACATCAGAAGGTTCACCGTGAGTTGCCCATCTAGTATGACCAATTCCTACTGTTCCCTTTATAGTAAGTCCTGAAATCTTTTTCTGTAAATTAGCTAGTCTACCTTTGCATTTATTTACATCAATATTTCCATTCTCAATAATTGCAATACCAGCTGAATCATATCCTCTATATTCTAGTTTAGATAATCCTTCTACTAATATTTCTGATGCCTTATTCTTTCCTAAATATCCTACGATTCCACACATAATTAATTCTCCCTTTTTCTAATTATTTTTTAATTATAATAGGGAAGTCTTAAAACAATATTCAATTTTCCTAGTACCTGATTTATTTTGTTCTAGAAATCACTTTCTAGCTTTGTTAATCTTTATCGGTAGCACTAATACCGTAGGGCATCCGCCGAAAACTTCGATACTCCCTATCCTCGTCAAGTTAAGTGACACCCCAAATTTTAATTTGGCTTGGTGGAACTTACTCCGAAATTTTAATTTCGTGAGTTTCCCCTATAACCCCAAATTTTAATTTGGCTTGGTGGAACTTACTCCGAAATTTCAATTTCGTGAGTTTCCTTTTTTCATCCAAATCTTTTTGGGCTCTTAACTTCTGGCGCTATTATTTAATTAAAAATTCTATCCTCCTTTATTATTGCTTTAGAAAACTGTTTATCATGTCAAGCTTCCTTGAATTATTATATTTCATCTTACAATATACGTCAACTATTCCCAAATTGTACTAATATAATTTACTTATAGTTAGATTGAAACATTCTTATCTTATAGCTCTATAATCCAATTGAGGCTAGTAATTTATATAAGTATTATATAACTTGATGAACATTAATTATTAAAATTATGCTTTAAAGTGTAGATTTTATTATAATGAGAAACTACAATTCTTATTTAAGATAGCTAAGAAAGCGTTAAGAGTTTTCATTGTTTGAGGGTACCGAGTTATGAAAACTTAGCTGCCTTAGATAACTTAAATTTAGAATTGTATTCAAAATTATTGAAAATTGGAACTTTAAAGCATAACCTTAAATTAGAAACTACATCTTAATTTATACTTAACTAATAAATTTAATTTTCTTATATTCATTATTTATGGCTTCTTTTGCATCTTGATCTTGCATGCCACAAATTTCTTCAACTGTATATTCAATTCCTTTTTCTTTTATAATATTTTGCACATATTCTGCTTTCGGATCTTCTATATCATCAAAAGCTAGTCCTGCTGCGATTCCAATAACTATTGCTGAATAATCTATTTTATATTCTAAACATAGTTTTAGTGGTGATATTAATCTATCTCTGTTAGATAGTTTTCTAACCGGATCTCTTCCAACTCTTGATACAACATCTTGAAGATATATATTTTCAAATCTTCTAATTACCTTTTCTGAGTATTCTTCTAAAGATTCTATAGTCATTTTATGCTTAATACTTAAAGCTTTTATAGCTGCCTTATGAAAATCTAAAGCTATTTTTCTTATTTCTTCATCTAAAATTGCTTCATGGATGAATTCATATTTTTTTTGATATCCTAAGTATGCTACTGTTGCATGGGCTCCATTTAACATAAATAATTTTCTTTCAAGGTATGGCTCAAGGTTTTCAGTATATTCAGCACCTTCAATATCTTTATTTACTTTAACTTTATTTTTTTCTATATCCCATTCAAAGAAATCTTCTACTGCAACATCAATTGGACATTCTTTTATTGATTTTGTATTTGGAACTATTCTATCTACTGCTGAATTTGGGAAGCCTACATATTCTTCTAAGTAAGATTTTAATTCTTCACTTGCATCTTCTAAAATTGAATTTTTTATTATATCTGTAGCAAATAATGCATTTTCACAAGCTATTATATCTAAAGGTTTATTATTTACTAACCTTCTAGCTTCTAAAAGTTCTTTTAATAATTTACCAGTACTTGCTAGATTATTTGCTCCTATTGAAGTAGTTATTAAATCTGCCTTTATTACTTCTTCTCTTAAAGCCTCTTTATTTTTCAAACTAATAGCTTGTACATTTTCAACTAATTCTTTTGTCTTTGTATTGCTTAATGTTATAACTTCGTAATTTTTATATTTATTTATATCATTAACTAATTCATCTGCAATATCTACAAAAGTTACATCATAATTTGATTTTGCTAGTAAATATCCTATAAATCCTCTTCCTATATTACCTGCTCCAAAATGAATAGCTTTTAACATTAAAATTCACCTTCTTCTAAAATACTAACTATTTCTTCTTTTGTATTAGCTCTTCTTAATCTATCTACATTTTCTTCTTCAGAAACTACTATTGCTATTTTTGATAAAATCTCCATATGCTCATCATCATTACCAGCAATTCCAATCAAGATATAAGCTATATTTCCATCTCCAAAATCTACTCCCTCTGGATATTGAAGTATTACAATACCAGTCTTTAATATTTCCTTTTTATATTCATTAATGGCATGGGGAATAGCAACTCCATTACCTAAGTAAGTTGAAACTACTTCTTCCCTAGCCTTCATTCCATCTATATAATTTTCTTTAACATAGCCATTATCTATTAGTAGCTTACCTGATCTTTCAATAGCCTGAAGCTTTCCTTCTGTTTTTTGCTTTAAAAGAATATTTTTTAAGTTTAAGATTTTATTTTCCATTGTTATTCCTCCCTAGTGTAAATAATTGTTTTAATTATATCTATATTACTTTCAACATCTGCTGACTTTAACTTGTCTGTAAAATCTTTATTCTCAATTAAGGCTATGCTAATTTTACCAAGATATTTTAATGCTTCATTTTCATTTGATGCTCTTGCAAGCATTACAAAAAAGGTAGATACTTCTTCCATTGAAAAGCCTATACTTGCCATTGGTATTCCTTTCTCTAGCCTATAGACTCCTATAAAAGGAACTTTCATTTCATCACTTCTTGTATGAAGTAATGCTATGCCACTTCTTGGTATAACTACATTACCTTTTTTCTCTCTATCTAATATTAATCTTTCTATTTCTTCTTTATTTTCAGTAAGCCCTGCTTCTTCTACATCTCTTGCAATGTATGTTATTAATTCTTCTAAGGTTTTTGCTTTTGAGTGTTTTAGCGTAAATCTTTTTAAAAGATTTTCTGCTATTTCATTTTCATATTCTTTTATATCTTTATCAACTTCTTCTTTTTCTTCTATAATTGTTAAGTTGTTTTTTTCTTTATTAAACTTATAGATAAATTCATTTATTTCTCCTATATCCTTTATTGTTAAAAAAGGTGATACAGTAATTATGTTTTCTTTATCTGTAAGTCTTTTTGAATTTTCACTTAAATTAAATGTAGATATTATTAAATCATATTTGTTGTTTTGACCTAGGTTTTTCCAATCAAATACTGATCCTATTTCTACTACTTCAATTTCTGAAAAAGCTCCTTTAACTCTATTTGAAAGAATTTTCGCTGTACTCATCCCTGTCGGACATATTATTAAAGTTTTTATTTTAATAGATTCGTATTGATATTTTTTAATAGCAACATCTATATGAAGGGTTATATAGCCAACTTCATCATCTGGAATGTTAATGCTATATCTTGAAAATATCCTTTTACAAATACTGCTTACAGCTTCAAATAATTCTTCATTATGATCTTTAATTTCTTTTAGTAAAGGATTTATTATTCTAAGTCCTATATTCAATACATTAATACTTTGATTAAAATGTTGATTTAGATTATTTATAAGTTGTTCATCTGAGTTTAAATTCACATTAACCTTATTTGATATTTCTTCTATAAACTCTTTAACTACTGAGTTTATATTAATACCAACATTATTAACTGGATTTTCGTTATAATAGTCGTAATTATTTATATATAATTTTAAATAGGCTCTTTCTTCCCTTGGAAGTTCTATACCTTTTAATATTAATTTCTGATTTAACTCTTCTATTTCACAAAGCTCATTTGACTGTAGTATTTCTTCAATTATTTCATCTGGTAATATCATGGTTGTTCCTATTTCTATATTTTTTATAGAAATTAGTAGTTGTATGAAAAACTCAAAATATTTTACATCATTGTTATTTAATATCTCTATCTTTGTATCTTTTAAGATATTTTTTACCAAGGTTGTGTTTTTCTCACCAAAAGCAATTTTAAAAATCAAATCAATAGATGGGTCTTTTTCTTCTCCATAAAAGAATTTTAATAATTCATCTAAGGGTTTAAGACTAAAAAAGATTTCACTAAGGGCAGTCCTCTTATTCCATTGAGGACCTTCTAATTCTATTCCATAACTTTTTTTCCTTGCCAAAAATAGATTTTTCTTAATTGCCCATTCTTCAATATAATCTAAGTCAAAACTTATACTTGCCATAGCAACATTGTATTTTGATTTAAAGTATGTAGCTTTAATAGGCTCTTTTGTAAGCAACAGTTCTGTTAGAATCATTATTTGTCTTTGATTTTTGTTAAGCACCCATTGTACAGGCACTTTAATTGACTCTTTTCTAAGCTTTTCTATAATTTCTTTTTTACCTGAAATAATTAATTCTAAATTATAGGAATTAAAAACATTTATACTATGTCTGCTTAAGCATTTATTTATAGCTGTGACTTCTCTATAAATTGTTTTATCACTTATATCAAATTGTTTCTGAAGGTTCTTTATTTCTAAAGAACCTTCATTTAATAATTCATTTAATATAAACTGCTGCCTAGGAGTTAAATCTTTCATATAATCACCTAGCCTCACTCTTATATTTTCATATAATTCTAGTCTAATCTTTTTTAACTTTATATATTCTTATCTGTTTTTTAATTCTTTTATAAACTTGTCATAGCTTCCATTATCTAAAAAGTTTTTAATTGTAATTATATGTGCATTTGGAGCTGAAGCTCTAGCTCTTCCTTCTAAGTTTTCTTGAGTAAATACAACATCTGCATTGTTTGGTATTTGACTTACTGGACAATGACTTACTGGTATATTAATTCCTGCTTCTTTTATCTTCTTTTTAAGGATTGATTCTCCCATTGCTGATGAACCCATTCCTGCATCACAAGCAAATACTATTAATTCTATTTTGCTTGGCAAAGCTTCGCTTCTAGTTAAAACTTCAGCTGTTGCTGTTGCTGCTGCTTGTCCTTTGCTTTCAGCTTTTAAGTTCTTTATTTTATTTTGAGCATCTTCTAATTCATCAGTATCTTGAGACTTACTGCTTTTTAATACAAGTGATCCTATTGCAAATGAAACTACTGCTCCAACTAAAACCCCTGCTATAACTCCGAAATGGCCACCCTTTGGTGTCATTGCTAATATTGCAAATATACTTCCTGGTGAAGCTGCTGCAACTAGACCTGCTTTAGTTAATACAAATGTTAAGTTTGCTGCTATTCCTCCACCTATTACTGCTAATAATAAAGCTGGTTTCATTAATATATATGGGAAGTATATTTCATGAATACCACCTAAGAAGTGGATAATAACTGCTCCTGGTGCTGATTGCTTTGCGTTTCCTCTTCCATATACGATATATGCTAATAATATTCCTAGTCCTGGACCTGGGTTAGCTTCTAATAAGAAGTAAATTGATTTTCCCATTTCTTTTGCTTGTTCTAATCCAAGTGGTGTTAATATCCCGTGATTAATTGCATTGTTTAAGAATAAAATCTTTGCTGGTTCAACAGCTATTGCTATTAAAGGTAATAGACCTTTTTCTGTTACTATACCTGCTAAATTTCCTAAACCATTTGAGAAAGCTGTTACTAAAGGTTCAATTACCTTAAAGGCAAACATTGAAAGTCCTGCACCTAAAATTCCTGCTGAGAAGTTATTTACTAACATTTCAAATCCTGTAGGTACTTTCCCTTCTATTAGTTCATCAAACTTTTTGATTAACCATCCACCTAAAGGTCCCATTATCATAGCTCCTATGAACATTGGGATTGAAGATCCAACTACAACACCTGCTGTTGCAATTGCTCCAACTACAGCTCCTCTAGTTCCGTATATAAGATTACCACCTTGGAAACCTATTAATATTGGTAATAAATATGATAGCATTGGGCCAACTAAGTTTGCTAAATTTTCATTTGGAATCCATCCTGTTGGTATAAATAAAGCTGTTATAAGACCCCATGCTATAAAAGCTGCTATATTTGGAAGAACCATACTTGATAAAAAGTTCCCTATTTTTTGTACTCTCGCTTTTGTATTCATAAAATTATCCCCCTTAAATTATTAATTTAAAACTATAACCGTTTACAAAGGCAGCGCATTTATTTAATCCTATGAAACCAATTATATTTTAAACTTTTTTATATAACTCTTATTCTTTCCTACAACTAAAGTATACATTAGGGTAACTTACTATTCAATTTAAAGAGTGTCAATTATGATATGGTTTTCTTAGGACAAAATTAAACATTGATAATTATAATTAATAAAGCAAGATTTGCTCTGCAAATCTTGCTTTATTAATTAATGTTATTTTTTAATCTTTCTATTGCTTTTCTTGTTAATCTTAACTTTTTAATTCTTCTATTGCTTTTCTCGTTAGTCTTAGTTTTTCTTCCACTTCTTTTAAGTTGTTTTTTGCCATTCCTATAAATAGCATGTCTATAATAGCTAATTGAGATATTCTTGAACTCATGGCCCCTTCTCTTAAAGATCTTTCTACATAAGGAACCTGAAGGACTATATCAGAAATATTTTCTAAAGTATTATTTATACTTGCCTTAGTTATGGCAATTACAGTCGCTCCTCTTCTTTTTGCATTTTCAACACAAGTTAAAACTTCTTTTGTTTCTCCTGAATAAGATATAGCTATTACTACATCATCCTTTTCTACTAATGCTGATGAAGTTATTTGAAGATGGGTATCTAGATGTGCTGTACACCTTTTATTAATTCTACTTAACTTATAATAGAAATCTTGACCTACAAGGCCAGAACTACCAATGCTGTATATGTATACATTCCTTGCTTTTATTAGTTTCTCTATTGCTTTTTCTAATTCTTCTTCTTTAAGTACTCCCATAGTTTGATTCATAATTGAATCTATAGAACCTTTTATACCTAAAATAATATTTTTAGTTGATAAATTTCCATCTAAATATTCAAACTCCGAATCATTTTCTTCATTTTCTAAGTTTATTGATAATTGTAATTTCATTTCATTTAAACTATTAAATCCTATTTTTTTGGAAAATCTCACCACCGTTGGTGCTGATGTATTTGTCAGCGTTGCTATATCTTTTGCTGACATGCTTATTATGCTTTTTTTACTACTTAATAAATAATTTGCTATTAACTTTTCTCTTTCCGTAAAACTATCATGGTTTTGTTTTATATAATTTAATATATTCACTAGTTCACTTCCTACTTTCAAATTATATTTCCAATAAAATATTTTTAGTGATAGTCTATAATTGAAACTTATTTTCATGTATATACTATCACTTTAATTATATTTCTATTTTATTTATTTTCAATAGTAAGTTTTATATTATTTCTTATTATTTATTAGTTATATTAAAACAAAATCCTTTTCCTGCTGTAATATATTTTAATAAATATAAATCTTTTTCTAAAACTTTGGCAACTACATTTGTTCTAGGATCACCTTTTTGTTCTTTTTTTATTATTTGAAGTTCTCCCATATACCTCATGTAGTCTTTATTATCTATTGTTATATCACCATATCTTTTACCTACAGTATTAAAAGGTTCTATAATTGCTCCTTTTAATTTTAATCTGATTTCACTTGATCTTATAGCATCTCTAGCTTCATCAGTTCTTGCTGTATGATCTTCTTTTAATAATCTTATTATGTCATCATTATCACTTAATAATTCTATGTCTAACTCTATTTTATCCTTATTTATTGAAGATAAAGCTTTTAATTCTTCTAATGTTGGAAGTGAATCTCCTATAAACACTGATTTATTTTCTAATGCAAATAAGTGTTTAGCTGCATCCTTTACTACTAAGCCCCTATGATCTTCTAAAGTTGGTAGTCCATCTTTTAAAGGACTTCTTTTTCTATTGTTAGATTGGACAAAAGCACAAGGTTTTATTCCCCTAGATTTCAAAATCTTATTTTTTTCTATCATACATTCTTCTGAAATTCCAGTTCCTACTCTTGGATAAAAATTATGAAGAGCATCTATATTTTTATAATCTGGAGAAAAACTATCTAAGTTTTCAAAAAATTCTTCTGTTATAGTTGAAGCATTTAATTGAACTTTTAAACCATAATTATTTTTGCTCATTTTAGCTATTTCTTCTTCGCTATATCCAAAGTCTATTCTTATTGTTTTAGCTCCCATATAAGCCAACCCTTTAAGATCTTTATCTTCTAAATCCATAAATTTAAAGGTATTAGGGGATATATCGCTAACTATATCCATATCATATTCTTTTGCTAGGTTTAAAAATTCTCTTACCTCAACCTTTAATACATCATAGTTGGCTTCTGGTACATGAAGAGATATAAATATTCTTTTAAACCCTAGTTTATGAGCCTGTTTTAATAACTCTATGTTTTCTTCTTTTGTGTTATCTAATCCAAAATATATTGAAAATCCTACTGACATTTAAATACCCTCCATTTTCTAATTCACAATTATTTAATTTTTTTAACTGCTTTATAAAAATAGGAGTCTAGAATTATTAATATATTCAATTAATTAATTCAAAACTCCTAATAATTATTTATTTAAATTTCATCCTTAACTACGTTTCTTCTTAAAGGATCATCTACCTCAGGCAAGCTTCGGTAGATGAGCTTTCGTACTAAGTTCAATTATCGCTGTGCTCAATTTCACTAAGTACTAAATGCCAATGCCTATTCTACTGGATCTTCAAATCCTAACATAGCTGTGAATAAGTATCCTGCTATATAAGATGCTAGAACTCCAATTAGGAATGTAATCATCTTTCCATCTGCTATTAATAAAGCAAGTGGTAATCCTGAAACTCCTATAGCTAATGATCCAACTTTGAAGAATGCCATTACAGCTCCACCTACGGCTGCTCCTAAACAAGCACCAAGGAAAGGTTTACCCAAAGGTAATGTTATACCATAAATTAGTGGTTCTCCAATTCCTAAGAATCCTGGTACTAAACCATTTTTAGCTGTTTTCTTTAATCTTTCATTTTTAGTTTTCTTAAGTACTGCAATAGTTGCTCCAACTTGTGCCATACCTGCTGTTGCTAATATTGGAAGTAACACTGTAAATCCATAGTTAGTTATTAAGTCTGCATGAATTGGTGTTAATGCTTGATGCATTCCTGTCATAACTAGTGGTAAGAATAATCCACCTGATAATGCACCTGATAATACTGATATAAACATATTATTTGAAGAAATTGTATTTGCAATTAATATTCCCATTGAGTCTGAAATAAATCCACCAATTGGTTGAAGTATAAATAATGCCGCAATAACTGATATACCTAAAGTTATTAATGGTGTTAAGAATAAATCTAAAACATCTGGTACAAATTTTCTACAAGCTTTTTCAATATATACCGCTAAAACTACTACTAGTATAACTGATATTATACCGCCACGTCCTGGTGTTAAAGGTTTACCAAAAAGAGTTATTTTAGCTAAAGCAGCTGATGATAATATTCCACCTAAAGCTCCACCCATCATTGGCATCTCTGAACCAAATTCTTTAGCTGCATTTACACCAACTAAAATTGATAAAACTGAGAATACTGAATTTCCTATAAGCCCTATAATTTGACCTGACGCTGTTTCTTTATAAGCATCTCCAAACTTAATTCCACAAATATTATTTATTGCTAACACAAGTCCACAAGCTACAAATAAAGGTATTAAAGGTATGAAAACATTACCTAATCTTCTAAGTATATTTTTAAATGTAGTATTATTTTTTGCTTTTAATTGAGCTTTTGTTGCTTTTACTGCTTCTTCTCCAATAACAATAGTTTCACCTATTATCTTTTTAACTTCTGCAGTTACTTTATTTACTTTACCAGTACCATAAATTACTTGTAATTGATTTTCAGTTTTTACAACACCTAAAGCATCTTGAGATTTCTTAAGATTATCCATATCCACTAATGAATAATCAACAAGTTCAAGTCTGCAACGAGTCATACAATTCGTTACAGATTTAATATTTTGCTTTCCACCAACTAGTTCAACTAGATTTTTTGCTATTTCTACATTTGTCATTTTCCGTTCCTCCATTTATTTATTTTTTGTTATTTTTTTTCATTAATACTTTTTAAAGCATTAGCAATATAACCTTTATTTTCATTTAGAGTTTCTGCTGCCTTTTCTTTATTAAATCCTGATAAAATCATTAGTATTGAAAGTTTCACATTATAATTTGTTTCAATTAAAACCTTTTCCGCTTCTTCTCTTGAAACTCCAGTAGCTTCATTTACTATTTTCTTTGTTCTTTCAATTAGCTTTTCATTACTTGCTTTTACATCAACCATTAGATTTCCATAAACCTTACCAAGCTTTATCATAGCGCCAGTTGATAACATATTTAAAACTAATTTTTGTGCAGTTCCAGCTTTAAGTCTTGTTGAACCTGTTACAACTTCTGGACCAACCACTGGTGATATTGGTATTCTGGCAGCTTTTGAAACTTCTGAGTTTGGATTACATGTAACTGATACTGTTAAAGCTCCTATTGAATTTGCATAATTTAAACCACCTATTACATAAGGAGTTCTTCCTGAAGCAGCTAGCCCAACTACTGTATCATTTTCATTTAAAGCTTTTTCTTTTAAGTCTTCTACTGCTAATTCTTTTGAATCCTCAGCGCCTTCTTTCGCTCTAAATATAGCTTCTTTTCCCCCTGCTATTATTCCTACAACTAAATCTTCAGATACTCCATAAGTTGGTGGGCATTCTGATGCATCTAATACTCCAAGTCTTCCTGATGTACCAGCTCCTATGTATATTATTCTTCCACCTTTTTGCATTCTTTCAACTATATTATCAATAGCTTCTGAAATACTAGGTATTTCCTTTTCTACTGCCTCTGCTACCTTTTTATCTTCATTATTAATTAATTTAAGCATTTCTAAAGTAGTAACTTCATCTATTTTTAATGTGTTTGGATTTCTTTTTTCTGTAACTAAGTTTCCAAGTTCTATTTTATTCATTTTAATTACCTCCACTAACGGAATAGCTTTATAATCTGCTTTCCTTTTAATATAATATTATTGTACCACCCCTGAAACAATATTTCAATATATATTTTTTAAGTTATTATTACATTTCACAAGTTTATTTTCACACCTTTCTTTAACTATATCTTATTTAATAAATTAATATAAAATTATAAGAAAATCACCTTAAAGCATAGTTTCCTATTTTAAAGTGATTTTCTTGTTTTATTATTCTTCGCCTTTTTCAAACTGACTATTATAAAGTTCTGCATAGAACTTACCTTTTTCAAGTAACTCTATATGGTTACCACTTTCAATTATATCTCCATCTTTCATAACTAATATTAAATCAGCATTTCTAATTGTTGATAATCTATGAGCTATAACAAATGAAGTTTTTCCTACTGTAAGCTTATCCATGGCTTCTTGAATTAGCACTTCTGTTCTTGTATCAACTGAACTTGTAGCTTCATCTAATATTAAAAGTGGTGCATTTTCTACCATCGCCCTTGCAATTGTCACAAGTTGCTTTTGGCCTGATGAAAGATTCACCTTATCATTTAAAATAGTATCATAACCATTAGGAAGAGTTTCTATAAAGTGGTGAATTCCAACTGCCTTACAAGCTTTAATTACACCTTCATCGCTTATACCTTTTTTACTATATATTATATTTTCCTTTACAGTTCCTTCAAATAACCATGTATCTTGAAGAACCATACAAAATAAATCACGAACATTTTCTCTTTTTATTGATTTTGTATCGACTCCATCAATAAAAATTTCTCCACCATTTACTTCATAAAAACGCATAAGTAAATTAACTATTGTAGTTTTACCTGCTCCTGTTGGTCCAACTATAGCAACCTTTTGTCCAGCATTTGCTTTCATTGAAAAATCATTTATTATAATCTTATCTTTATTATAACCAAACTTAACATTCTTAAACTCAATATCACCCTTAACATTTTTAAGAATTTTACTTTTTCCTTTTTCATCTTCTAATTCTTTTTCTTCTAAGAATTCAAATACTCTTTCACTAGCAGCCGCTGTTGATTGAAGGCTTGTCGCTGCTTGAGCCATTTGTGATAATGGTTGTGTAAATAACCTTATATAAATCATAAAGGCAACAATTACTCCAAAAGATATTTCTCCATTAAATACAAGTATTGCTCCAACTACACAAACTGCTACATATCCAAAGTTACCAATGAACCCCATAACAGGCATCATAAGACCTGATAAGAATTGTGATTTCCAAGCACTATTGTAAAGTCTATTGTTTATGTCTTCAAAAATCTTAACAGATTCTTTTTCTC
Organism: Clostridium sp.; assembly: GCA_029257045.1. Taxonomy (GTDB): domain Bacteria; phylum Bacillota; class Clostridia; order Clostridiales; family Clostridiaceae; genus Clostridium. The sequence goes on along the minus strand of JARIDB010000081.1, from coordinate 51,526 downwards.
CATTATAAGCCTTTACTATATTATGTGATGAATATATTTCTTCAATATGTCCATTAAGACTACCAAGTTCCTTTTGTTGCGATATAAAATACTTTTGTGACTTTTTCATTATAATCATCATTAACATAAATCCAATAATAGTTGCTGCTATTGCTGCAAGTGTCATTAAAACATTTGTTTTTAACATCATAATTAATGATCCAAAAAATAAAGTAATAGCTGCAACTAAAGTTCCGATACTTTGGTTCATACTTTGGCCTATTGTATCAACGTCATTAGTTATACGGCTTAATATATCTCCATAGCTCGTTCCATCAAAATACTTTAGTGGAACTTTATTTATTTTAATTGATATATCACGACGTAAAGTTTTTGATATCTTTTGTGTTACAGTTGCCATAATAAAGCTTTGAAAATATGATAGTAATGTACTTGATGCATAAAGAAGTACCAAAGTCATTCCTATTTTATAAACTTTATCTAAATCTATTCCTGTAATTATTCCAGATATTATAACATCTGTAATTTCACTTAACTTATCTGGTCCAACTATAGTAAATATAGTTCCTAATATTGAAAATATAAAAGCTATAACTATTAAAGGTAAATGATCTTTAGAATATTTTAAAAGCTTAACCCAAGTCTTTTTAAACTCTTTTGGTTTTTCGAACTTTCCTCTTGATCCCTTACCCATTGGTCCACCAACTGGTTTCATTCTTTGTTCTTTACTCATTTTCAAGTTCCTCCTTTGAAAGTTGTGAGTATGCTATTTCTTTATACACTTCACAATTTTTTAGAAGTTCCTTATGTCTTCCTATTCCAACTATCTTACCTTCATCTAATACAACTATCTTATCTGCATCTTTGATTGTTCCAATTCTTTGGGCAACAATAAGTTTAGTTACATCTTTTGTTTCTTTATTTAAAATTGATCTTAATACTCTATCAGTTTTATAATCTAAGGCTGAGAAGGAATCATCAAAAATATAAACTTCTGGGTCTCTATATACTGCTCTTGCAATTGAAAGTCTTTGTTTTTGTCCACCTGAAAGATTAGTCCCCCCTTGAGATATTTCTCCCTCATAAGTTTTATCTATCTTTTCAACAAACTCCTTACCTTGAGATATTTCAATAGCTCTTTTAACAGATTCTGCATCTCCTTTTTCTTTTCCATTATCTCCGTAAGATACATTTGAAGTAACTGTTCCACTAAACATAACTGTTTTTTGTGATACATAACCTATTTTATTAGTTAGGAATGTCTTATCATAATCTTTTACATTAACGCCATCAACTAAAATTTCCCCTGCAGTTACATCATAAAACCTTGGGATTAAGTTAATTAAAGTAGTTTTACCACTACCTGTTGATCCAATAAATGCAACTGTTTCACCTCTATTTGCTTTAAATGTTATATTCTCTAACACATAATCTTTAGCATCTGGATATTTAAAGCTAACATTTTTAAATTCTATTTCTCCATTTTTTGATATATCATTTTCTTTTAAAGTTCCATTTTTAATTGTAATTTCTGTTGCTAAAACTTCATTAATACGTTTGGCAGATACTTGAGCTCTTGGAAGTATTATAAATATCATAATTAACATCATAAATGACATTACAACTTGAATTGCATAAGATGAAAATACTACCATATCGCTAAATAATGTTATTTTATCCAACATCTGAGCTTCATTAATTAAATAAGCTCCTATCCAATATATAGATAAGCTAAGCCCACTCATTATTAAAGTTATACTTGGCATCATAATACCCATTGTTCTACTTGTGAAAAGATTAGTTTTTGTTAAGTCATTATTTGCAACTTCAAACTTATCTTCTTGATAACTTTCAGCATTATAAGCTCTAACTACTCTAATCCCTGTTAAGTTTTCTCTTGAAACTCTATTTAAATTATCAGTTAATCTTTGTATTCTTTTAAACTTTGGCATTACTAATAAAAATACTATTGATACTATTAATATTAAAACAATAACTGCTGTTGCAGTTGCTGCTGTCCATTTCCAACTTTTACTTGATATTTTACTAATAGCCCAAATAGCCATTATAGGTGCTTTTATAAGAACTTGAAGTCCCATTGCTATTATCATTTGAACTTGTGTTATATCATTTGTTGAACGAGTTATTAAACTTGAAGTTGAAAATTGATTAATTTCATTCATTGAAAATGATTCAATTTTAGAAAATAAATTAGATCTTAATGTTTTTGATAAACCTGCTGCTATTTGTGATATAAAGAACCCAACAATTATAGCTGCAACTAAACTTCCTAATGCACAAAGGAGCATATATCCTCCTTCTATCAAAATTTCAGATATCTTACTTCCCTCTGTTTGAACTAATAAAGTTATTTTAGACATATATTCTGGAATTTTTAGCTCAAGCCCTACTTGAGTTACTATAAATAGTAAGCTAATAAAGATTAAAGCCCAGTCTTTTGATTTTAAATATTTAAATATTTTTACCATATCTTTTACTCCCTTTTTATTATTCATTTGTTTATTTAAAATAATATTAATTTATTTAACTTGATCTTATTGTTACTTTCAATCATTTCTTAGACTTTATATAATGTAAATTAAAAATATATTTATACATTGTTAGTTAGCTAACTGTAAGTTACCTAACAATATATAAATAAAAAAATTATTCTAAATTTTTTTTAAATTTATTTAAAATTTCAACGAACATTTCTAACTCTTCTTCAGAAACATCTTTAGTAATTTTACTTTCAAATTCATTTATTTTACTTACTATATGCTTATATATACTTTGTCCATTTTCTGTTAAAACTATCTTTTTAAGTCTAGCATCATAAGAAACATTTTCTCTTGTTATGTACCCATTTTTCTCCATGGATTGAAGGATTCCTGTTGCTGTAGACCTTCTAATTGTAAACTCTTCTTCAATATCCTTTTGAAATATATCTTTATTAATATTTTCATTTAAATATCCAATTAATAAACCTTGAATTTCCGAAAATTTGCTACAACATTCTCTACCAGAATCATTATACATATGTCTTTTAATTAAATTTGAAAGGACTTTAAGTTCATGTCCTACAAAAATTCTCTTTTTCACATTAAAGCCTCTATTCTAAAATATTTTATTTATTATCGAATTTATATTAATTTATTTTTGCTCTGTTTCAAATTATAGTTTTCTTTTTTTAATCTGTCAATTCAAAAAAAGTGGATATATATAAATTTGTTTCTAACCTCATTTAACTTCAAGTCATCACAAACCTATATATATTCACTATAAGTAATGGAGCATCTACCTATTTTCTTTTAGTATATGAGCCTTCACACTAAGTCCAAAATTCTCTATGCTTAGCTTTACTAAGTCTTCAATTCAAAAGATGAAGTTATAATAACTTATCTACAGATAAGCTATTATAACTTCCTAAAAATAAACTTTTTATTTATTTTAATTAATTTTAGTTGTTAAAAAACTCTGTGAATAGTTTAATTGTATAATAATTATCTATAACTGTTCCAAGTTCTCTTATGGAATGCATTGATAAAAGTGGTGCTCCCATATCCATAACTGGAATTGTAAGTCTTGCTGAAGTCATAGAACCTATAGTACTTCCACCTCTAACATCTGATCTATTATAGAACTTTTGGAATGGAATCTCTGAAGCCTTGCAAAGACCTTCAAATATTGCTGCATTATAGCTATCTGTACTATAACTTCCTGAACAAGCAGTCTTTAATACTGGTCCATTTCCTAATAGAGGTCTATTAGTTGGATCATGTTTTTCTTCTGCATTAGGATGAACAGCATGAGCTAAATCTGCTGAAATCATCATTGAATTTGCAAGTGCTCTATGAAGGCCCTCTCTATCTTCTCCTAAAGCTAATGTTATTCTCTCTAAAACATTTAATAACAAGTCAGAATCTGCTCCTTGAGCTGTATTACTTCCTATTTCTTCATTATCTATACATACCATTACATTTGTACTATTAGTTGTTTTTCCATCAATTAATGCCTTTATCCCAGCATAAACCATCCACATATCATCTAATCTTCCAGAGGATATAAATTCTTCATTTAATCCTACTAAACTACCTTTTTCAATACCACATAAATATAAATCAAATCCTACTATATCACTTTCTGAAACATTTAATTCTTTAGCCATTACTTTTAATAAATAATTTTCTTTTTCAAATGTATTATTTATTAATGAAAGTAATGGTAATGTATCCTTTTGTTTATTTACTGAAAATCCTTCATTTGCACTTCTATTCATATGAATAGCTACACTTGGAATTATTAATAAAGGTTTTCTTATATTTAATAATCTTGTTTCTGGTTTTAGCAATGATTTTCCTTTTATAGTAACTCTTCCAGATATGCCTAAAGGCCTATCAAACCAAGTATATAAAAGTGGTCCTCCATAAACTTCTGTATTTAATTTTAAATATTTCCCTTCTGAAACCATTTCTGGATTACCTTTAATTCTAAAACCCGGAGAGTCTGTATGCGCTCCTATAAGTTTAAATCCATCTTCAGTAATATTACCTTTTCCTACTTTAAAAGCAATAATAGCTGAGTCATTTTTTATAATATAATACTTACCTTCTTTTTGTAATTGCCACTTTTCTTCTTCCTTTACTTCTTTAAATCCATCATTCTCAAGGATTTCTTTTATTGTAGTGACAGATTGATAAGCTGTTGGACTTTTATCTAAAAAATCAATTAAATCTAAAGCTAATTCTCTTTTCATTTTCATTTCCTCCTATTTTAAATTATTAATATTATACCACATTTATTTTTTATTATTAAATATATAGATTAAAGTACCCTTTTAAATATTTAATTATTAATTGAATATTTTATATGAGTTTTAAATTTTCTTTGTTTAATATATAATATAATAATATATACGGAATACTATAAAAGAAACATCTACCGATATCTGAATGCTGCTACTATAGTAGTATTTTCAGGATAAGAAATAATATATAAGGAACATCTACCTTATACATTCGGTAGATGGGCTTAATTACTAAGTTCATACTTAGTTATCACTAGTATTCACTAAGTAATTAATGCCAAGTATTCAATGTCTAATTATAGAAACAGAGGTGATAAAATGATTACTAATTTTTTAGTTGAAAAATTCATTAAAGATAGCGATAACACTAGAAATCAAAAAGTCCGTAGAGCCTATGGTAACCTTGGTGGCTTTGTAGGGATATTTGTAAATGTAATTCTATTTTTTATTAAATTTATTATAGGTACTCTTGTTGGCTCTATTGCTATATCAGCTGATGCCTTTAACAATTTATCTGATGCAGCCTCTTCCGTTATAACAATTATCGGATTTAAAATGGCAGCAAAACCACCAGATGCGGAACACCCTTTTGGTCATGGAAGAATCGAATATTTATCTGCTTTAATAGTTGCCTTTATGGTAATGCTTGTAGGTATTCAATTTATTAAAGCTTCCTTTGAAAAAATATTGAATCCAACAGTTATAACTTTTGAATTATTACCTTTTATTCTTTTATTTATATCCATTGGTTTTAAAATATGGCTATCTATATTTAATAAAATAATAGGTAAAAAGATAAATTCTTCTGCCTTAAAGGCTTCTTCTACTGATGCCATAGGAGATGTCTTTACTTCAAGTACTGTTTTAATTTCATTTTTATTAGCTAAATTCACTGACTTTCCTATAGATGGTTATATGGGAGTTGTTGTTGCTATTTTAATATTATATGCTGGCTTTTCATTAGTTAAGGAAACTTTAAACCCTTTATTAGGTGAAGCTCCTGACCCAGAACTTGTAAATGAAATATATGATAGAATACTTGCTTATCCTAATATTTCAGGAATCCATGATTTAATCATTCATAATTATGGACCCGGTAGAATAATAGCTTCACTTCATGCTGAAATACCTTCTGATATAGATATTATGATTATTCATAATATAATTGATAAAGCAGAAAGAGAAGTATCTTATGAACTTAATATTCATCTTGTAATTCATATGGACCCTATTTGTATAATTACTGATGAAATTAAAGAAACTTGGGATTATGTTGAAAGTATCTTAAGAAATTATGAAGAAATAGAGTCAATGCATGACTTTAGAATAGTTGGAGAAGGTGAAAATAAAAACCTTATTTTTGATGTTGTTTTTAATCATACTTCTGCTGGAAATAGTAAAAGGGTTTCTAAAATAATTGAAGAAATCAAAGCTAAAATTAAAAAGGAACATACTGAATACAATTGCATTATTACAATAGACTACGACTTCATGAGTAAAGTTTAATTGCACTTATAAAGGTTATATTATAAAAACATGTTCTTTTAAGTCTTATAGTATTTATCTTTATTAATATACAAATTAACTTTTAAAATTTATAATTAAATAAGGCTATTGCAAAACTTATTTTGCAATAGCCTCTTTTTATTAGAATTATTTTTTAGTTTTATCTTTTTAAGTTTTCTTTTACTTCTTTTTCTAGTTTTAATCCAGAACTTATATAAGCAAGTAAGCAAGCTCCTAGATCTGGTTCAAACTGTGGCTCTATTATATTAGCTTTTGTTCCTGATAAATACTTTCTTAAAGGATTTAGTATTAAATCTCCTGATTTAAATACTCCTCCTGCATAAGAAATTTTAACTGTTTCTTCTTCTTTGTAATTTTTAAGAAGGACTTTTACTGTTTCTGATATTTCATAGGCTGCCTCTTTAAAAATATTAATAGCTGCTTTATCTCCTAAAGTAGCTGCCTGTGAGCAAAGAGATGCAAGTTTTGCAATTTCTCCTCTATCTCCTTTAACCTTATCATTTACAAAGGATATTATTTCATAATCTTTATCTAGGTTTAGCTTTTCTTTAAATATATGATATAAATGGGATTTTTCTAACCTTCCATCACTTTCTTTACTAAATGTAGCTAAGGCTTTTTTTCCTATCCAGTAGGCTGAACCTTCATCTCCTACAGAATATCCCCAACCACCACATCTTTTTACTTCTTCATCTTTAAGGGCTAATACTATAGATCCTGTTCCTGCAACTATGTTTATACCATCTTCGCAAGCTAAAGTTCCTGCAATTGCAACCCTAACATCACTATTTAAAGTATATTTCATTCCTTCAAAAACTTTAGAAACTATAATGGCTATTTTATCTGCTATCTCTTTAACTATTCCAAATCCCGCAAGTCCAAGATAACTATAATTTATATCTTTTTTCGAAATTTTCATTTCTTTTGTTATTTCATCTAACCCTTCAAATAATAACTTTTCTAAGTTTTCAAATCCTATTTGAGCTGGGTGACAAGTCCCCTTTATTACCCTAGTTAAAAGGTTTCCCTTCTCATCTATAAGGCTAAAGCAAGTCTTTGTTCCACCACCATCTATACCTAAGAAATACATAACTACACCTCCACTATGTTTTAAACGAACCTCTATCTCACTAAATTTCTAATTTTCTTTTTTAAGAGGAACATCTACTTCAGGCAAGCTTCAGTAGATGGGCTTTCGCACTAAGTTCAGTCTTCACTACGTTTGACTTCACCAAGTGCTCAATGTCTAAAGTTGAATTTTTGCCATGGTTTAATGTAGTTTAATATAAATAATTCTTCATCTTTAATATGTCCAACAACATTTGATTTTCCGCTGTTTATCATATCATTTAAAGCTATTTGCAATTCTCCTGCATAGTGACCATATTCACTACTTTCAATAATTACATCACCTTTTTTAATTATTTCTGGTGCGTTAAATAATTTGAAATCATGTCCTTTATATTTTACACGGCTTTGAGTTGATCTTATTATATTATCTGAGAAATCTCCTCTATTGAAATGTTTTTCTTCAAATAGTATCTTTTGCTCTATTTCTGGTGTTCCTTCAAATAATTCTAAATCAAAAGTAACCATGTCTCTTCTCATTGTTCCAAGCTTCATTAATTCTTCTTCTGTTGGATAACAGTTAGAAATTATTATATCATCTATATTTCCTAAAGCAATTAAATGTTTTGCTTGAATATCCATAGGTAAAGTACGGTGTGATTCTAAAGTTGGAAGACCATCTGTCACAGGCCAAGGACCAAAAGTATCTTTATTTTGGCTTGTAACGAAAGCTGCTGTTCTTAAACCATATTTTTTAAAGTTTTCTGTACATTTCATAAAGTGATCAAAATTTAATCCACTATATCTATGAGGATAAAAATTATGACAAGCAATTAAGTTTTCTTTGTTAGGCATATAATCGATTATTGTATCTATATAATGAGTGTTATTACTCATATTGATTTCAATTTTAAGTCCTTCATCATTAAATGTCATTAAAGATTCTTCTGAACCTGAAAATCCCATATCTAATCTTAGTCCATCAGCTCCTACTTCCTTGAAAAAGCTTAAATCTTTGTAACTTACTCCTAGTTCATTAAATACTCTTGGGCTTACATCTAATATAATTTCAAAGCCCTTATTTTTTGCATATTCATTTATTTTTTTAAATTTCTTTTTTATATTTTCTTTTGTATCATCTACAGAAAGTAAACAAGAAAAAATTCTAGTAAATCCATATTTACTTGCTGTATCTATGTAGTTATAAATTGCTTCTTCTGTTGTTTTTTCTGAATAAATTGATATTCCTAATTTTCCCATAACCTTCACCTCTGATTTTATTTTGTTTATTTTTAAAATAAAGTGGTGAATTTCTTCACCACTTATATTATTAGTTTAAACTTTTTTATTATTCTATTATAATTTATTGTCCTTGCTCTTCTAAGAATAATTTCTTATCATAGATTTTCATAAACGGATAGTAAATTACAACTGAAATTCCTATACATATAATGTTTAATACTGCTGCTCTCCAGTCTCCACCGGTAGCCATCCAAGCTCCTATTGGTCCTGGTAATGTCCAAGGTGCAGTAACAACAACTCTTCCAACTAATCCCATGCTTGTAGCTATCCACGCAAGTGTTCCTGTTACAAGTGGTGTTATTATAAATGGTATGATTAATGTTGGGTTTAATACTATTGGAGCACCAAATATTATTGGTTCATTAATATTAAATATTCCTGGAACTAATGCAGCTCTTCCTAATTGCTTACCATAAGTTGATTTAGCAAACATTGATAAAGCTATAACTAATCCAATAGTAGCTCCTGATCCACCTATCCAAATAAACCATTGGAAGAAAGGTTCTGCTGCTATTGCTGGTAATGCTGTTGAAGCAACTCCATCAGCTGCTGCTACAGTGTTTTTGTCTAATAATTGTAACCATAATGGTCTAGCTATTGATCCAACGATTGAAACTCCGTGGATACCAAATGACCAGAAGAATGTAACTAATATTATTAATATCCATACACTTGGAAGTGTATCAGTTGCTGTTACTAACGGTCCAACTAATTTACCTATAAATGCATGCCAATCAAATTTAGCAAAGTATGTGATACTTCCAATTATAACAACAACTAAAGCTGTTGGTGTTAATGCTTCAAATGATCTTGCAACTGAAGCTGGAACTTGTTCTGGCATTCTAATTCTAAAGTTCTTAACTGTTGTAAATCTTAAAACTTCAACGGCGAATATTGATACTAATATACCAACGAACATTCCGCCACCACCTAGGTTAGCCATAGGTAATACCCAGCCTACTCCTTCAACTACTTGTGGTGTTATAGTAAGTAAGAATGCAATTGCTGAAAGAACTCCCCCAGTAACTCCATCTAACTTATAAGATTTAGCTAAACTATAACCTATACCCCATGTAGCATATAAAGTCATAATATACATTGTCATACGGTAAGGTAACATTGACACACTGTTGTTAGCCTTTAACCATATTGTTATTCCCCAATCTTGAGGTAGTGGTGGAATACCTACTATAATGAATAGTGATCCAACAATAATAAGTGGTAATGTAGCTATAATACCATCACGCACAGCACGTAAATGACGTTGCTCTGCAAGTTTTGCCATAGGCGTTGACAATTTCTTGTCTAAAAATTCAGCGAATTTTTCCATTTGAAATCCTCCTAAAATAAATATTTAAATTATATAATATAATTTACAAATTAATAAGTAGCTTATCTTGTCCTAGATTTATTATTAATTAATAGCTTTTAATCTATTAATTAATCTAATCCATTGTTTACTTTAATAAATCTTGAACTTGTTTTAATAACTTCGCTCCACCAAGTGGGCTATAAGCTTGTGGTTGAATTAATGCACATGGAACTTTCGCAGCATCTGCATATTCTTTTAAATAGTCAAAACGATGTCTAACTTGTGGAGCAACCATAGCTGCATCATATCCATCCTTTACTTCTTCTTCAAATTCCTGTGTGCTAACTGCGTTAACCACCATATCTATTCCATTTTTTTCTGCTTCTTTCTTTAATGCCTTTACCGCAATTGCACTAGACATTCCTTGTGAACAAACAAATAATACTTTCATTTAAAATACCTCCTAAAATAATATAACTTTTAATATTTTTTAATATAATTATAAATCGTTTTCACATAATGCGCAAATATTTTTCACTTTTTTTTAAAAATAATGAAATTATATTTCTTAACTTATATAAATATTACATAAATACCCCTAAGTATCTCCAGAAATATGTTATTATTCCAAAAGAAAGTGCAAATATCCCATAGTTTATCCAAAATTCTTTACAAATACCTTTTTTACTTTCTACAAAGTATCTTGAATAAGATATTGCAAGAGATGGAAATAATATATTTCCAATTAACATTGATAAATCTTTACCTACCCCTAAATAGCTAAGTAAGAATGGAAAAACTACGCTTCCCACAACTCCACCAAAAACTATTAAAAAGGCACTTTTGAAACCAAAGGTTGGTATATCATAATCTGTTCTTTTAGCTTCTAATGTTTTATAACTAGCTGCTTTTTTCAATCTAATACCTCCTTTTTGTTTATCTTTATTATTTATTATCTATCTTCTTGTGAAGTTTAATTATGTGTTCGATTAATGTTTTAGCTTCTATTGCTGTCATTAAATGATCCTGAGCATGTACAAATAGTACTGATACTTCTGTTTTTTCTCCTCTAGCTTCTGCTTGTATTATGCTAGTTTGTATCTTATGTGCTTCAAGTAAACAATCATCAGCTTCTTTTAAACACTGGTCTGCTTTATCATAATCTCCCTTTTCGGCAGCTTCTAATGCTTCGTATGCTAATCCTTTTGCTGTACCACCTTGACTTATTATTTCAAATATTATTACTTCCATATCCATGTTTTCTGCCATTTTGCAACCTCCATTAAACTTTATCTTTATTTTTTGTTTTTATTTGCTTTCTTATTCTCTATTATACACTAATTTTATTTCATTTCAATATTTTTTTTATTTTTTGAAATAAAATTTTAAAAAATATTTTTTTAGTAATATTTATAGAATTTATAGCATAGTAAAAAGGGCTAAATTACTGACTTTAACCCTACAATACAACTTTATAAAATTCTATAATAAACTTTCTTTTGTTTGTATTTATATAGTTCAAAATCATTAATTTCCTCTGTTTCATAGTAATTTATCAAATAATTTATTCCTTCATAGAATCCTAGGTGAATACTTTTCTTTATATCTTTTAAACCTCTACTTATTAATTTGTTATTATTTATTTTTTTTCCTTCTTTAATATTATTAACCCCTTCTACATAGACACATTTTCCATACTCAAAAATATTAAATCTTCCTTTTATCTCACTTAGGAATTTTTTATTTATTAAATCTTTTTCTCCTAGATGAAGATAATATTCTAAATTTGCAAAGGCTTTTACCTCACCAAGTCCAATAGACCTTAAATAATGGATATGACTTTCTTCTTTTTTATTGCCTAATAATTCTTCTTCGGATAATTCTCCAAGTATGTTGTAGTATTTTCCTTCGTCTAATATTAAAAGTTCTTTTAAATATTCACGTGCCATTTTTTCCGAAGGTTCAACACCTATTCCTTTGGCATTATAGTATATTAGCTTAGTATCACCTTCAATCAAATTAATATCCCTTAACCTATAAGCATATTGAAGAGCTTTTATTTCATCTATCTCTATGCCTATTCCCTTTTCATAAATCTCAATAATATTTAAGTATGCTTCTACAGATTCCTTCTTTGCAGCCTCTTCATACCAAAATAGAGAAAGCTTAATATTTTCCTTAACATAAACTCCATGTTTATAGCAATTCCCAAGCTTTAACATTGATTTTTCTGAGCCTTTATTAGCAGCCTTTATAAAAAGCTCAAAAGCCTTTTCTGTGTTTATATCTAACCCAATTCCATAAATATGAGCTAATCCATAATAGTAAATAGAATCTGGAAGATCTTTTTCTACTGCAAAATTTATATATTCTAGTATTTCCTCTTCCTTCACTTCTTTATTATTTAAAAGTTCAAGTAAATATTCACTAGCTAATATTTCTGCTGCATAATGCGACCCCTTTTTATAGGCCTTTTTAAGGTACTCTAACCCTTTTTCTCTATCTCTATTTAAGTATACCACGCCTATCACGTATAGGGAATGAGGATCTTCTCCTTCTATAGCTATTTCCATATACTTAAGGGCTTTTTCCTCATCTTTTTCTACGCCTTCACCATTATAATACATTATTCCTAATTTCTGAGTAGCCTTTAAATCTCCATTATTATGCCCTTTAAGATAGTTTAATAAAGATATTTCAATATTTTCTTCTTCCTCATAAATTTTACCTAGTTTGTAATAAATTTTTATATTTCCCTCTTCAATACTTTTATTGTAATAATAAAAAGCTTTTTCTCTATCTTCATCTAAGTATATTCCATTATAATACATATCACCAATAGCTTCTAAACATTCAATATCGCCTTTTTCTGCTCCCTTTGATAAATAAAAAAAAGCTTTACTATAATCTTTTTCAACATGTCTTCCTTCTAAATACGATTGACCTAAAATATAATAAGCATCTTCAAAATCATTTTCTGCTGAAATTTCTAACCAATAGTAAGCTTTAAATATACTCTTTTCACAACCTTCTCCATTTTTATAAAGATAAGATAAAGCATATTGTGCTGGAGGAAAATCATTTTCCGCAGCTTCCTTATACCACTTAAAAGAGTACTCTAGATTTCTCTTTATTTCTATTCCTGTAAAATAAAGATATCCTAAGGAGTATTGAGAAAAAGAATTTCCATTTAGAGCAGCTTTCTTATACCAATAAATAGCCTTATCTATATCTTTATTACAACCATAACCCTTTTCATAAAATAGCCCTAAATAACTTTGAGAATATTTATTTCCTTCACTTGCAGATATTTCAAACAACTTTTTTGCTTTGAAATAATCTTTGTTCACACTTTTTCCCAAATAATATAACTCACCAGTAATAAAACTTTCATCTTTTAAATTATCATCTTCTAAATCTATTATTTCATTATATTCTTCATCTAATTCATCTTCTTCGTCTATATATATTTCTTCTAAATTTTCTTCATAATTATTTACTATATCTTCTTTCTCTTTTATTAAGTATTTAGAGAATATATGTTTTTCCTCTTCTTTCAACTTATTAAAAAAAAGAGAATAATCTTCTTCCCCTAAATTTATCGTCATCCAAACTAAAAGTTCATAAAGTAATTCTTCATTATATATAACCTTTGATATTTCCTTATATTTAAATTCACTATTCTTTTTACTATTAATTTTATTTTCTAAGATTTCCTCAGAATATTTAATGTCTTCAATATATTTAAGAAGATATTTCATTAAGGAATATGGAAGAATTTCTTTTCTTGCTATAAACTCAATATTTTCTTTTAAAGTCTTTTCACTATTATAAAATATATTATTTTTTAAATATATATTTATAATTGATTGTTTAATAACTTTTGTTACCCCATTTATTTTTAACCTTGGCTCATCTTCCTCCTTTAAGGTATTTACAGCCTTATATAAGTCCTTAAACTCTACTAATAAGAAACTAAAGTCATATTTATTCTTCATCTTTCCCCCACATTTTTCTTTAAATTCTTATTAATATTCTATTTAAAATAATTTTCTTATAGAACCTCAACTAATTGACAATTCATCTAGATTACAAAAAAAAAAAAAAAGATTTTCAACATTGCTGAAAATATTTTTAAATTGTAAGTTGCTAAAGTACTTTTGATAAAAAGTCTTTTGTTCTTTGGTTTTGTGGATTATTAAACATTTCTTCTGGAGTTCCTTGTTCTACTATGTTTCCACCATCCATAAATAGTATTCTATCTCCAACTTCTCTTGCAAATCCCATTTCATGAGTAACAACTATCATTGTCATACCTTCTTTAGCAAGATCTTTCATAACATTTAAAACTTCTCCAACCATTTCTGGGTCTAGTGCTGAAGTTGGTTCGTCAAATAGCATTACCTCTGGTTCCATAGCTAAAGCTCTTGCTATAGCTATTCTTTGTTTTTGCCCTCCAGATAAAGATGAAGGATAAGCTTTAGCTTTTTCATTAAGACCAACCTTTTCTAGCAATTTAAAAGCTTTCTTTTCCGCATTAGCTTTTGACATATTCTTGACTTGTATTGGCGCTATGGTTAAGTTTTCTAAAACACTCTTATGAGGGAAAAGGTTAAACTGTTGGAATACCATTCCCATCTTTTCTCTTACCTTATTTATGTTAATTTTTTTATCTAAAATATTTTTTTCTTCAAATATAATTTCGCCCTTAGTAGGTTCTTCTAAAAGGTTCAAACATCTTAAAAATGTACTTTTTCCTGAGCCTGAAGGTCCAATCACAACTACAACTTCACCTTTTTTTATATGTTCGTTTATTCCTTTTAAAACTTCGTTTTCTCCAAAGTATTTGTGTAAATTATTAACGTGAATCACTAGCCTTCATTCTCCTTTCAACATAATTTAATACTCTTCCTAAAGTAAAGGTAATAACAAAATAGAAAGCTGCTGCTACTATTAAAGGTTCGAATCCCTTAAAGGTTACTCCCCTTACTACCTTTGATGCATACATAAGCTCCCCAACACCAATAACAGATGCCATGGAAGACTCTTTTATTACTGTTACAAATTCATTACCTATAGCAGGCAATATATTTCTTATAGCTTGTGGAAGTATTATAAGCCTCATGGATTTAGCCTTATTCATCCCTAAACTTCTAGCTGCTTCAAGTTGTCCATTATCAACAGCATCAATCCCACCTCTTATTATTTCTGATACATAAGCAGCTGAATTTAATGAAACCGCGATAATACCAGCTGTAAGTGGTTGTATATTTAATCCAAGTAATTCATCAAAAGCTACGTAAGCTATCATTATTTGAAGAATCATTGGCGTTCCTCTAATAATTTCTACATATACCGTAGCTATTACTTTCAAAGGATTTATTTTAAATATTTCAAACTTTGACATTTTCATAAAACATATAATAGCACCTAAGATCACACCTATTAAAACAGCTATTAAAGATATTAAAAGTGTCCATTTAATACCACTAATAAAATATGGCATGAATTCAGGTAAAAAACTAAAATCTAACTTCAAATTCTACACCTCTTCCTTATAAAAAAACAAGAAATTAATTAAGAAATTATATAAATATAAAATCTTAATTAATTCTATTATCCTTTTTAATTTACTTATTTTATCATAAATTATTAAATTGTAAATATACTTCAATAATTTATTTCATTATAATTTTTTATATAACCTTTTTTAATATAAAATTTAATATTACTGATTAACTTTTCCAGCTAAGTCAGTTGAATCTATTATAAACTTATCTAATAACTTTTCTTCTTTTATTCTTTTAACTGTTAAGTTAACTTGTGAAACTAGTTCTGTTGAATCTTTTTTGATTGCTATAGCAGAACCGCCTTCTTCATCTTTAACCTTTTCTTCAGCTATAGCTAATATATCATTGTTTTTAACTATCATTTCAGCAACTGGTAGTTCTACAACTAAAGCTTCTATTTTTCCTGATTTTAAACTAACAACTAGATCATTAACATTTGATAATAATTGCATATTAGCACCTTCAATTTTTTCAGCTGCTAAATCTGCTTGTATTGATCCCATTTGAGCTCCAACTTTTTGACCTTTTAAATCAGCAAAAGTTTTATATTTATCTTTATCTTCAGCTCTTACTATCATCCCATGTTCTGCAATGTAATAAACATCTGAAAAATCTACTGCTTTTCTTCTTTCATCAGTTGGACTCATACCTGATATAACTAAGTCCACTTTATTTGCTGGAAGAGCTGCTACTAAAGAATCAAATTCCATATCTTTAATTACTAGCTTAACTCCCATATCCTTAGCTATTTCTTCTGCTATATCCACATCGAATCCAACTATTTTATCTTCTCCGTTTTCCATAATATGAAATTCATACGGTGCATAATCAGCACTTAATCCAACAACTAATTCACCTTTATTTTTAATTTCAGTTAACTTGTCTTCTTTTGCTGCATTTCCACAACTTACTAATCCAAATCCTATAACTCCAACAACTACTGTTGTAAAAACCTTTTTTAATATACTTTTTCTCATTATTATTTCCCCCTGTTTTATATATTTTTGCAAAACCTTATATTCTTTATAACGTTTTTATTTCATGAGCATAATTATACATCATATGCTCATCTTTATGCAATAGTTTCTCAAACTTTTTTTCATTTTTATTATTCTTTTATATTCTTTTACATATCGTCATAAATTATGCTTTATTTGTTTTCTTTTATCAACCCCTTATATATCTATATAATTTCCATAATTTTTTTCTGAACTTTCATTTATATTCTTGTTTCATTTTTAACCAACTATCATATACTACTAATATATTTGACTTAATTTATTTTGATAGGAGTGATAAAGTGAATCAAAAAAAGGAAAGGCATCTTTTCCCCGGAGGTAATACACATAAAGGCTTCCATTCCTTTTATAAATATATACTTACCCAAGAAGATGCTAATAGAATTATTTGTATGAAGGGTGGTCCAGGAACTGGAAAGTCCTTTTTTATGAATAAGGTTGCTAATCATTTTAAAGAAAAGGATTATTCCATTGAATATCATCATTGTTCTTCAGACCCTTCATCTTTAGATGGAATTGTTGTAAATGAACTTGGAATCGCTATTTTAGATGGTACTGCCCCTCATGTAGTAGATCCAAAACATCCTGGAGCTGTAGATGAAATCCTTAATCTAGGCATTGCCTTAGACAATAATTCACTTTCTTTAAATAAGAAAGAAATAATGGATTTAACTAAAAGTATTAGTGAAAACTTTCAAAGAGCGTATAAGTTCTTAGGTTCAGCTAAATTTATACATGACGATTGGAGTAATCTAAATTCTAAAGCTTTATCTTATAGTAACCTCTCCACTATAACCGAAAGCTTAAAAGAAGAAATATTTCAAAAGCATAAATTTGGATATGGTAGTGAACGCCATTTATTTGCAACTGCTTTTACACCTGATGGAATAATAACCTTTGCAAATGAACTTATATTAGATTTTAAATCTCAATTTATAATTAGAGGTGGTCCTGGTTTTAGCAAAACTAAAATACTTATGGAACTCGGTAAAACCGCTCAAAGAAAAGGCTACTTTGTTGAATATATGCATGACCCGTTTATTCCAGATAGATTAGAGCATATTTTTATACCCGAAATTTCAACTTGTGTTCTTACAGAAAATGAAATCAGTAAATGTTCTTTCCAAGGGAAAGTTTATAACATAGAAGATTTTTGTGATTCTTCTATGTTATTAAAATCAAAACCTGAAATAGAATATAATAAAGATATGTTTTATCAATTAACTGACAAAGGCCTTGATTTTATCCTTAAAGCTCATAAATTGCATGATGACTTAGAAGCATATTATATAAATACTATGGATTATTCTATTGTTGATAATTTATATTCTAATTTGATATCAACATTAGATAAAATTTAATATTATTTTTTAAATTAGTATACTCTAATTAATCATTAGTCTGTTAATATATATGTAACTTGAATTTAATATTTAATATAGTACTATTATTTGTCATTTTTAATATACTATATTAAATTAATAATTTAACTATAATTAAATTATTTAATAGAGTTTAAATTATCCAACTCAATTTGCTTAATATTAAGAAAAAATAAAGTATTATAATTTCTAAAAATATGAATAAATATATTACCTCTTTTTAATATTTAAGCTAATTTTATAAGCCATTATTAATAATCCTAATATAAAAAAAGATGTTTAAATTTAAAAACTTTAGACATCTTTTAATATTTTACCCTAATTATTTTCCTGCCAAATCATTTGCATCTATAATAAATTTATCTAGAAGCTTTTCATCTATAATCTTTTTTATTGTTTTATTAACTTGTACTACTAGTTCCTTAGAATCTTTTTTAATAGCTATAGCTGATCCACTTGATTCATCTTTAATCTTTTCTTCTGCAATAGCTAACTCTTCATTATTTTTAACTATCATTTCTGCAACTGGTAATTCTACAATTAATGCTTCTATTTTACCTGCCTTTAATCCAACTAATAATTCAGTAACATTTGATAATAATTGTAGATCAACATTTTCTATATTATCCTTTGCAAGACCTGCTTGAATCGATCCCATTTGAGCTCCTACCTTTTTATTATTTAAATCTAAAAAAGATTTATATTTATCTTTATTTTCTGCTCTTACTACAATTCCATGTTCTGCTAGATAATAAATATCTGAGAAATCAACTGATTTTTTTCTTTCCTCCGTAGGGCTCATACCTGATATTATTAAATCTAGTTTACTTCCTGTTAATGCTGACAATAAAGAATCAAATTCCATATCCTTTACTACTAACTTAACTCCCATATCTTTAGCAATTTCTTCTGCTATATTAATATCAAATCCAACAATTTTATCTTCTCCTTTTTCTAAAATGTGAAATTCATAAGGAGCATAGTCAGCATTTAATCCTACAACTAATTCTCCTTTTTCTTTTATTATTGTTAATGAATCTGTAGCTTCCGTTTTTTCCTTTGATTTATTTCCTTTATCTAATTTGCTATTTGCACAGCTAACTATACCAAGTCCCATTACTCCAATTACTGCTACTGCTAATACCTTTTTTAATATACTTTTTCTCATTACTAATTCCCCCTATATTTGATTAATATAAATCCAATAGTATTTTTGCCCCTTGAATCTATGAGTATAATTATACAATATATATTCATAATTATGCAACTATTTTTAAAAGTTTTCTTTTGTTTTAAGATGCGCCCATCTAATTACATCCATATAGTTACTTAATATCTAAGTAATATTAATATTGTTTATAGTTTATCGAAAAATATTTTTCTATTATTCTTATACATAATATATAACTATTTATGCATAAATAAATTCAATATAAATTTTATTAAAAAAGTATTTAGAATATTTAAAAGAAAAAGATGATCCTGGCATATCACCAGAATCATCTCTTGAATCTTCATTAATTAAAAATATTCTTTATAAAATACTTAATTTTAATAAAAGTATTTTTTAGTTTAAATAATAGCCATAAAAAGCAAACTTATTAATGATATTGTAATACATATGCTTGAATATATTCTTTTTTGTTTACCTACTTTATTTGTATAAAACTTAATACTCCAAAGAAGCATAGTTATGCTAATGGAAAGTTGAAGTGGATAATAGGAAGTAAATATTAAAATTGTATTTATAAAATGATAAGTTGATAAAAAAGTCATAACTATAATTATACTTGATGTCACTACGGCTAAAGTACAAATTAAAGTGTACACATCCTTTATGTTATATTTATTTTTATCCATTTTCTCAATTCACTCCTATAAGTTCTTCAAATTCTTTTTCATTTAAAATTTTAACACCTAAATCTATTGCTTTTTGAAGCTTTGAACCGGCCTCTTCTCCTGCAATAACATAGTCTGTTTTCTTACTTACACTTCCAGAAACCTTAGCACCTAAAACTTCTAACTTTTCTTTTATTTCATTTCTTGAGTATTTTTCCATAGTCCCTGTTACAACTACAGTTTTTCCTTCAAAGGGACTTTCTATTATTTCAAGTTCTTCATAAATTGGATTTACTCCAAGTTCTAGAAGTTCATTTATATTATCTAAGTTTTTTTCTTCATTAAAAAATTGAATAACACAGTTAGCTACTATATCTCCAACATCAGAAACTGTAACCAAATCATCAAGAGCTGCATTTTTTAATCCTTCAATAGATTTAAACTTATTTACTAAATCTTTAGCCGTCTTAACCCCAACATTTGGAATCCCTAGAGCATATATAAACCTATAAAGTTCACAATTTTTACTTTTTTCTATAGCGTCTAAAATGTTTTGTGCCTTTTTAGGTCCAAACCTTTCTAAATTTAATAACTCTTCCTTTTCTAATTTATAAAGCTTAGATACGGAATTCATTTCTAACTTTTCAAAAAGTTGCCCTGCTGTCTTTTCTGAGAATCCTTCAATATTCATAGCATCTCTTGAAGCATAATGAACTATAGATTTAACCATTTGTGGCTTACATGATAATGTATTTTCGCAGAAATAATGAACTCCATTTTGAACAACATGGGCACCACAAGCTGGACAAAGTTCTGGAACCTTTATTTCTTCAGTTCCTTCTAAGGAATCTTCTATAACTCCCATAATTTCTGGTATAACATCATTTGATCTTCGAACTAGAACCTCCGCTCCAATTCTAACACCTTTTCTCATTATATCATCTATGTTATTTAAAGTAGCTCTCTTTACTGTAACTCCTGCAAGTTCAATAGGTTCCAGTATTGCAGTAGGTCCAACTCTTCCACTTCTTCCAACATTCCATTCTACATCTAAAAGCTTAGTTGTAGTTTCTTGGGCTTCAAACTTATAAGCTATAGCCCATTTAGGAAACTTAACTGTGTAGCCCATAAGATCTCTAGTTTTAATATCATCTATAGCTATAACTACTCCATCTATGTCATAATCTAAATTAAATCTTATGTCTTTTATATAATCAATTTCTTTTTCTATTTCTTCTAATGTAGTACAAACTTTCAAATAATCATCCATAGGGAACCCTTTATCTTTTATAAACTCCATCATTTCCCCATAAGTCTTAAAAGGATTTCCCTCCTTGTAACCTACATCATAGAAAAAGGCTGATAAATTTCTTTTAGCTGTTTCTCTAACGTTTAAATTTCTTAAAGCTCCGGCTGCACCATTTCTTAAGTTTTTAAGAGGTACTGTTGCCGTTTCATTGTATTTATCAAAAGCCCCTGTGGTCATTATAGCTTCGCCATGAATTTCGAATATATTCCCTGATTTTATTTTAAGTGGAATTGACTTTATAGTTTTCACTTGAGACGTAACATCTTCTCCTGTTTCTCCATTACCTCTTGTAGCAGCAGTTTCTAAAACTCCATTTTCATCATAAGTTAAATTTACAGTAAGTCCGTCAAACTTCTTTGTTAATATATATCTTGGGCTTGGAAGATTTTCTCCTCTTGTATTCATTTCTTTTATAAATTTTAGATTTCTATTATGCCAATCTTCTAATTCCTTAAAGCTTTGAGCTTTATCTAAACTCCAAAGTCTAGCTTTATGAGTATATTTAGTAAAACCTTCTAGTATTTCATCACCAACTCTAAGAGTTGGTGAATAAGGAAGTTTATAATTAGTTTCCTCTTCTAAAGCTTTTAATTCATAATATTTTTCATCATATTCCTTATCCGTTACAGAAGGTTTATCTAGTGAATAATATTCATAGGCATATTTATTTAATTCTTCTACTAATTCTTCAATTCTGAGTTTTTTTTCATCCAAGGTTTTTACCTCCTTACATCAAATAAAATTAGATATTAAATAAATTCTAAATTCGCTAGGGATAGCATAAGTACTTTAATACCTTGCTTATCAAAGGCAATAGTTAGTTTTTTGTCAGATCCTGAATCTTGTATAGATACTATTGTACCTACTCCAAACTTCCCATGACTAACTTTTCTTCCCATAACTACTTCTCCAGTATTTATAATCGGTTTTCTTTCTACATTCTTTGGAACTACAGATTCCATTGTTGGACTATTTTTAAATCTATTTGGACTATATCTATCCCTATTTCCAAACATATCTTGTCTTGAACCTTTTGATTCTGAATTACCTGAAGTTACATATTCTTTTAAATGAGATTTTATTTCTTGGATAAAATCTGATTGAGCAAAAGCTACAGTTTTTCCAAATTGTCTTCTAACCTCTGCTGAAGTTAAAAATAATTGTTCCTTTGCCCTTGTTATTCCAACATAACAAAGCCTTCTTGACTCTTCCATTTCAGAATCACTATTAAAGGAAGCTTGCCCTGGGAATATTCCATTTTCCATACCTACCATAAATACTACTGGAAACTCTAATCCTTTAGCGCTATGAACTGTCATTAATACAACAGTATCATCACTTTCTTCTAATTTATCTGTATCTTGAACTAAAGAAACCTTTTCTAAATAAGCTGATAAAGTCTTATCTTCACTGCTTTTTTCGAAATCTACAGCATCCGAAACTAATTCCTTTAAATTTTCAATTCTACTTTTGTCTTCAATCTCCTGGGATTTTTCAAGTTCTGCAATATATCCAGTTTCCTTTAAAATAGTTTCTATTAAATTTGATACTGATATTACTTCACTTAAATCCATAAGTTTATTCATAATTTCCATAAAATTTTCTATTCCACCACAGTTTCTAGCTGTTAAAGTTGGAATATTTCTAACTGTACTTAAAGCATCCCACACACTCATTTCATACTGCTCTGAGAATATTTCTACTTTACTTACTGTTGCATCTCCAATTCCTCTTTTAGGAACATTTATTATTCTTTTTAAAGCAACACTATCTGCTGAATTTACTAATACCTTTAAATAAGAAATCATATCTTTAATTTCTTTTCTATCATAGAATCTAGTTCCACCTAATATTCTGTAAGGTATATCTTTTCTTCTAAAACTTTCTTCAAATATACGTGATTGAGCATTTGTTCTGTAAAGTATAGCAAAATCCTTAAAGCTTTTACCTTCTTCTTTCTTGATTTTATTTATTTGGCTTCCAATAAAATCACCTTCATCACTATCTGAGTAGGCTCTATATATTTTTATTTTATTTCCAGGTTCCTGTTCAGTTCTTAAAACCTTACTTTTCCTGTTAGAATTGTTAATTATAACTTCATTAGCTGCATTTAATATGTTACTTTTTGATCTATAGTTTTGTTCAAGTTTTATAGTTTTTGTTCCTGGGTAGTCTTTTTCAAAATCCAGGATATTCCTAATATCTGCGCCTCTCCATTGATAAATACAGTTATGAACAGCAACTCCATTAGCAATATAGTTCCTTGAATAATCTATGTTTATATCATAAACATAACCCTTATATTCTTCTTTTTCTACTGAAGCTATTGTGTCCTCAAGAAGTTTACCATCTTCTAAAGTTGCTAAAATCATATCTACCTTCAAACTTCCTAAAGGCATAAATGTTAAAGACTCCTTTTCTGTAATTTTAGCTTTTCTTAAAACTTCATAATCAGTTTCTACAGCAGCTAACTTTCTTGAAAATTCTTCAGCATCGTCATATAAGGCTCTTTCCGTTTCAACTCTAAAGGTATTTCTATTTCCCTTTCTTAAATTAAAACCAGCTTCAATTATTTTATTTTTTGATTCTTCTCCTGAAGAATTTAATCCTATCCTATGACTAAATAATCCTCTTTCTAACGATTTTTTCCCAGCAAAAAAGGTTACATTGACCCTCTTTCTAACACTGTCTCCTCTAATTACTGCTGAACTATTATGATGTGGATAATCCTTAAATAAATATTCATTATTCATAAGGTTCTCAGCAGCAGAATAAGTATCTATTTCATTAAATAAACTAATTATCTGATCTTGATTTAAAGATAGATTTCTTCCTCTTGAATTGAAAACTACTGTTGGAATTCCGTATTTTGTTGAATATAATTCTTCATAGTAAGTTGCTTCACTCTTTGTATCACATACTTTTATTATCCACATCTTATCCCCTTGCTCACCATTTAGCCTTACCGCTAAACCGCTTACTAAGGTTCCTTTTCTACTTCTCATTGAAGATGTTTGACCTACTCTATATCCATAACCGTTCTTATACATTAAATAAACATAGTATTTATTATCCACTACATTAACTCTTGAAAATGTTAAGTGATTCGGAGTTCCCTTAATTACTTTACCTGAAGCTGTGGTGATTTTAATTACCTCACCATTATATTCTTTTTTAGAAATTTCTTTTATAGAAAGTAATACTGTTTCACCATTTCCTGCTGCTGATAATATTTTATCTCCAGCTTTTAAATTTTGGATTGCTATAGTACCCTCTTGCCCTTCTATTAGTGAGTCTTGTATTAGACACTGGTCGTCATCCCCTACAACGCAGATGTTCTTGTATTTATCTGCAAGTAGTCTTACTAGTTCATATTGAACTTTGTTTGTATCTTGATATTCATCTACCATAATATATTGGAATTTTCTTTGATAAAACTCTAGAGTTTCCTGATCCTTTTTAAATAACTCTACAGTTTTAGATATTAAATCATCAAAATCTAAAGCATTATTTTCCTTTAGCTTTTTTTGATACATTTCATAAACCTCAGCAATCTTCTTTTCCCTAAAATTACTTTCATTTTCTCTCATGAAAGCTGCTGGTGTTTGCATATTATCCTTAGCCTTACCTATCTTACCCATAATTTCTTGAAGGGTTATATCTTTATCATTTATTTTTAATGATTTTATACAATCTTTTAATAAAGTCTTTTGATCTTGTGTGTCATATATAGTAAAACTTTTTCTATATCCTATTTTTTCTATTTCACGTCTAAGAATCCTAACACAAGTTGAGTGGAAAGTTGATATCCACATATCATCTGCTCTTTCACCAATTAAGGCTTTAACTCTATCTCTCATTTCTTTAGCTGCTTTATTTGTAAAAGTTATAGCCAATATTTTATAAGGTAATATTCCTAAATCATCTATCATATGAGCCATCCTATGGGTCAAAACCCTAGTTTTTCCTGAACCAGCTCCTGCTAGTATTAAAACTTGACCATCTATAGTAGTAGCTCCTTCATATTGTTCCTTGTTTAGTAATGACTTTAAATCCATCCTTTTGACTCCTTTCATATCTCTAAAATATTATATCATACATAGTTTGCCTGATGTCTAGCCACTTTAAAATTCCTATCCTCTGCAAAGCAGAAAATAACAATGGTGTGACTCTATATAAGTTTCACTTCATATTATTCCCTAATTTTCTTCACTCAATTAATTTGCATTATTTATAAATAACTTCAATAATATAAGACTTTTGAATAATATAATTTAAAAAAAGATAAAAATGAATGTTTTCCTTCACTTTTATCTTTATTTTACATCTCAACGTTTTGTAATTGTTTGCCTAAGAGATTTATATACCTTTTTTTATTACAATTATATTTTTATGCAAAAAAAGCGCAACCCTTGGGGCCAGGTTGCGCATTAGCAATAAGCAATAAATAAAAAGGGGGCTATTTATCCTTCTATTTATCTTTGCAATGTTATTATATTTCATATTTATTTTAATTGCAAGGAATTTTATAAATATTCTTGTCTTAATGAAGGATTATGAATGTTAATCCTTCATCCTTTTAGAACATTCGTTAAAAATGTGAACATATAACTGGAGGATGGAAATTATAATAGCTTTATCTTGTGGATAAGTTATTATACTTTCCTAAATAATTAAAAGCTTTTTAAAATTGCAACTTCTTCCTCTGTAAGCTCTCTATACTCACCTTCTTCAAGGTTTTCATCTAGCTTTAAGGTACCAAATTCTAATCTTTTTAAATATGTAACATTCTTGTTTAAGGCTTCAAACATTCTCTTAACCTGGTGGAATTTACCTTCCTGTATAGTTAACATTATCTCAGATTCTTCATCTCCAGCTTTTATTATTTCTAATACAGCTTCTTTGCAAGTATATCCATCATCCAATGTTAACCCCTTTTTAAACCTGTCTATATCTCGCTCTGTAATATTCGCATCTATCTTAGCATAATAAATCTTATCCACTTTCCATTTTGGTGCTATAAGTCTATGATTAAGTTCCCCATCATTTGTTAAAAGTAAAAGTCCTACAGTATCTTTATCAAGTCTTCCTATTGGGAATGGATCAAAAACTTGATGCTCTACTTCTAATAAATCTATAACAGTTTCATCTCTATTATCAAATGTTGCTGAAATAACTCCATCTGGTTTGTTCATCATAAGATATATATATTTTCTATAAAATATCTCCTCACCATTCACAAAAATTTTATCTGTTTCCGGATCTACTTGTGCCCCACTATCTTTAACTACAATTCCATTTACTTCTATTGTTCCTTTTCTTGCCGCTTGTTTTATTTCTTTTCTTGAACCATAGCCTAGGTTTCCTAAGATTTTATCTAATCTTTCCATTAAAGTACCTACTTTCTTAACTTTATCTTATTATTTATTTTATCATATAGATCTATTAATTAACAATTATTTAGATTTCACTAAAACTCTTTTAGGTTATACTTTTCTATATAATAGTATATTTTATGTAATCATAAGTTTTAAACTTTTATAAACATTAAAAATAGGGCTGTCGACACAGCCCTCTAATTTAAAATTATAGTAGTATTAGTATTCATCATAAAATACTTTATATACTATTTTTGTTTTCAGCCTCACTTATAATCACATAATTATTATTTTACTTTAAGCATTTTTATAACTATTATAATATGCTAAAACACTTGGTACATATTTTTGAGTTTCTTTTGGCATTTTATATAAATCTTTTGATGAAGAAATCCCTCTATTTTGCATAGTCCCCGGGCCTCCATTATAAGCCATTAACGCCATTTCTAAATCCCCATTGTAATTACCTAAATATGTCTTTATATGTTTGATTCCAGCTTCAATATTTTGATTAATATCATATGGATTAGTTAATCCATAAGCTTCTGAATTAAAATCCATAAGTTGCATTAACCCCTTAGCTCCTGCTGTAGATTCTGCATTTGGATTAAAGTTTGATTCCTGCTTTATTATAGCTAAAACAAGATTCTTATCTACACCATACTTATTAGCATATTTTTCAATGGCTGCTTGTATTTCTTCACTATTTTCTCCTGAAATTGATAAGTTCTTATCAACATTAGAATAATTAACTTCTTCTATAGTAATATTCTCTGAAATACTTGCTTCTTTTAAATAAACTTCTCCTGTAACTATTGATTTGCTTCTTAATGTTAAAGGTATATCATCTAACTTTAATCCATTTGAGCTCTTAATCACTAAATTGGAATTATCTGAATTTTCTTCAATATTATTAGTAGCATTTCCACTAATAATATTACCTAAAGGATTATCTTCTTCGCTATTTAACAAGGCTTCATATATGATTTCAAATTCATATCCATCTCCAGCAGCTTTTTTTAATACTTGTTTTCCTACAATGCTGCCAATGTATTCTTCAACTTTTGGAATTTTCAACTTTTCTACCTCCAAACATTGTTTTTAATATTATCGTATATTATTTATCATCCTTAAGGTATTACCTCAAATTCTACTGTAGTATAATCTTCATAATTTACTTTCTTATAGAAACTTTTACTAAGAACTAATACTCTATATTTTCCTTTTACAAAAGGCAAGAATGTATAATAATTTTTCTTACTATATTTTTGAACTCTAACCCAATTTTCCTTTTCCATTATATAAAATTCATAACATACATCTTTACCTCCATTGCTTGTAACTTCAAAGTTAACTTCTCTATTAGCTTCAATTACATCTTTATTAATTTTAATTTTAGTATCTGTAATAGCTGTAGCATCTTGTACATAAATTGATAATTCTTTTTTGCTATCATAATCTTCATTACATAATATATTTTTAGCATAAATCTCAAAAGTATATTTTCCTGGCGACTTTGGCATTAATTTTATCTTTTTTTCATTAATATATCCTGTATCTTCAACTTCATAACCATTTATTTTTGTAACATATCTAAGTAATGTACTTTTTGTATTTTGAACAATACATTCGACTTCAATCTTATCTCCAACTAAATAACTTTCTCTTGGATTTAAAAGCACGTAATCTATTTCTCCGGCTTGATAATCCCGCACTTTAAAGTATATAAATTCATGGGCATCATACTCCCTATTTGAATATTTATCTAAAATTCTAATTTCAAATTCATATTCACCACTTTCTTCTGGAGTAAAGTTAATCCAATTAGTTATTCCATAATCTAATTTTTCTTTTTCTTCTCCATCTTTGTACACAACAAAGGAATATTGAAGTTCACTTCCACCTTCAGCCTTAACCTTTATGTTTATAGGTTCATTTTTTATACAACCTTTTCTTTTTGTAGTAATAACATCTAATATCTTTACAGCCTTATCTACCTTTTTAGCTATATTAAAATTAATAGTCTTTCTATCTTCATACTCACCTTCATAAGATAAGTCCTTAACTTTAAGAGTAATTTTATATTCTCCTTCAGCCTTAGTTTCCCAGTTAAAGGTGTTTAACCTTCTATATCCTGTATCCTCTGCTACTGGCCCTTCAACAATAAATCTATATTGAACCTCATTTCCTCCAACAGCATGGCCTTTTAATTCTATTTCTGTTCCTGATAGTTGCCTCTCACTTAAATCTGAGGAAAAGTTTTTTATCTTTATTTCTTCATAAGGCTTAACTTCGTACATAATATAAGCTCTGTCATCATAGTCCTTATGTGAAAAGATATCCTTTACTAAACATAAAATCTTATACTCGCCCTTTTCCTTTTCATAAAATGAAACTGAATTTTTAGTTGAATAATCTTGAATACAACTAATTCTACCTTTATTATCTATCTTTAAAAACTTATAAAGTAAAGTTCTTGTTTCACTGCAGGAAGATATAATCTTAAATATTAATTCTTTATTTATTAATATCTTTTCTGAAAGACATTTAAAATCCTTTATTTCTATTTTAGGTTGTTTTTTCACTTCAAATTCAATTCTTTTGAAATCCTCAACTTGTTCTTTAGAATCTAATCTTTTACATTCTATTAAAATCCCGTTTTTTCCCTCTTTAATAGTTGTATAAGAAAGCTTATTGCTTAAGCTATAGTCCTTTAGAACTTCCCAACCTTGTTTCCCTTGTAGTAAAAATCTATAAAGAATATCTTTTTCTTCTGTTAGAATTTCAATATTTATCTTTTCTCCTACTATTATAGAATCTCTGTCTATTATTACTTTATTTATTATACTTTTATTTTCTTCCATAACATTATCCATATCATTATTTTCTATATCATTATTATTTATTTTTTGTGTATTAATTATTTCTTCTTTGCTATTGCCCTCTTCTTTATTATTTATTTCTTCTTCATTAATAATTATTTCACCATCTTTAACAGGTATTTCATTATCTATTTCCTTAATCTTATAACTTACTCTTTCATTACTAACCTTATTTGTTTTTTTATCTTTACATTGAACCATTATCATATAATCCCCAGCTTTTATAGGATTCCATTCACATTCATCTTTATTTGAAAAATCTTGTATATGTTTCCATATTAAGTTTCTTTCTCCTTGAACTCCTTCTAAAAACTTATACTCTAAGGTTTCTTTATTATCAGATATTACTTTTATGCTAATTTTTTCATCAATTTTTGATGGACTTTCTTTATCAAATGTTATTAGTAATTCACTCATATATTCCACACCCTATTTCCCTTTATTTTACATAATACCATTATACAGTTTTTACAAGAAAATATTAAACGAAATTTGTCGCCTATATATAAAAATAAGGATAAACTATTAGGTATTTTTCTACAGTTTATCCTTTTAAATTACATTCTATTAACTTTATTAAATTCTTTTCAAGCCTTAGGTCATCTTCTTTAGTTCTTTTTTTAGCATTTGAGGTTCTTCCTCCAGCTCTTCTTATCTTCTGGGACATATGCCTTTCTTCTAGCATTCTATCTATGTTTTCCTCAGTATAATAATATCCTTTTGGATTTATTAAATGTGCCTTTTTACCTAAACAAATTGCTGCAACCCCGTAATCTTGACTTATTACTACATCATTTGACTTACACTCATTAACAACATACATATCTACACTTTGAAAACCACTATCAACAACTTTAACTACTCCATAATCTAAATTTATATAATGATGAATATCACAGTACACTATAAGTTCTAGATCATAAGTTTTCGATATTTTTGAGATAATAGAGATACCTGGGCAGGCATCTCCATCTACTATAATTCTCATATTATCTTAATTTTGCTTCTAAGTTTGATTTTAATTCTTCATATCCTGGTTTTCCAAGTAAAGCAAACATGTTTTTCTTATAAGCTTCAACTCCTGGTTGATCAAATGGATTAATTCCTAACATGTATCCACTTACAGCACAAGCCTTTTCAAAGAAGTAAACCATATATCCAAAGTAGTAAGCTGATAATTCTGGTACATTTAATATCATATTTGGAACTCCACCATCGTTATGAGCAAGTAAGGTTCCTCTAAATGCTTGTTTGTTAACAAAGTCCATAGTTTTTCCAGCTAAGAAGTTAAGTCCATCTAAATCACCCTTAGCTTTTTCAATCTTCATTTCTTTTTTAGCATTTTCTACATTTATAACAGTTTCGAATAAATCTCTTCTTCCTTCTTGAATGTATTGACCCATTGAATGTAAGTCAGTTGAGAAATCAACAGCCGCTGGGAATAATCCCTTGTTGTCTTTTCCTTCTGATTCTCCATATAATTGTTTCCACCATTCATTAAAGTAGTGTAGGTTTGGCTCGTAGTTAACTAAAACTTCAATTCCTTTTCCCTTATTGTATAAAACATTTCTCATTGCTGCATATTTATAGCAATCATTATTTTTAAGGTCTTCTGTAGCATAATTTTCTCTAGCTGCAGCTGCACCTTCCATTATTTCATCGATATTTATACCAGCTACTGCTATTGGTAACAAACCTACTGCAGTTAAAACTGAAAATCTTCCACCAACATCATCCGGAATAACGAAAGTTTCATATCCAACTTCATCTGCTAAAGATTTTAAAGCACCTCTACTCTTATCTGTTGTAGCAAAGATTCTTTCCTTTGAACCTTCAATACCATATTTTTTTTCCATATAGTCCTTAAATATTCTAAATGCTATTGCAGGTTCTGTAGTAGTTCCTGATTTTGAAATAACATTTACACTTATGTCTAATCCATCTATAGCTTCTAAAAGATCTGCTAAGTAAGTTGAACTTATGTTGTTACCTACAAAGAATACCTTTGGAGTTTTTCTTTTATTATTTCCTAAAATATTGTAGAAATTGTTATTTAACGCTTCTATTGCAGCTCTTGCTCCAAGATATGATCCACCAATTCCTATAACTATTAGAACATCTGAATTTTTCTTTATTCTTTCTGACGCATCTTTAATTCTTTTAAATTCATCTTTATCATAGTTAACAGGTAAGTCTAACCATCCTAAAAAATCATTTCCTGCTCCTGATTTGTTATGAAGAGTTTCATGTGCACCCTTAACCATTGCTTCCATATAATCTAATTCTTGAATCTTTGCATAAGGTTCAACTTTAGATAAGTCTAGTCTTAATCCTTTATTCATCTTCATACCTCCAAGTGTTTCATTGAGTTATTTTTATCTTTTAATTCTTTTACATTATAACATATTTACAAATATATGCTTTATTTTTTTCCTATACAAAAAATTTTTATTATTATTCATAAAAAGGTAAACATATAATAACTTCTTATAGTATTATCATGATTACTTCTACTTTCTGGCAATAAAGTGTTATAATAATATTAAATTTAGTTTAGGAGTGATAATATGATTAAAAGATCTTTATTATTTATTTTACCTCTATTTATTTTATTATTTGTTTCTTGTGAAAATAAATCAATAAATAATAATGGTAATATTACTAATGGACATAAAGAAACTTCAATTGAAGAAGTCAAAGAAAATAAAAAAGTAGTTACTGATAATAGTGAATATATTAATAATAAAACTGATGGTACACTTTACTTTTATGTCTCAAACTCTAATGCAGATGGCTTTGATATAATCGAAGAAAAGATTAATGATGTTTCCAACTTAAAAGCTATTGTTGAAAAAGAAATAGAATTAAGTTCTTTAGTACCTAAAGGTACAGTTATAAATTCTATAACTGTAGATAATAAAATTGCTTATGTGGATGTAAATAATCTTTTCTCTGAAGACCCAAATACTAACTCCTCATCAGCAAGTGTCATAAAAATTTACTCAATAGTAAATGTTCTTTACTATAATAAGGTTTTAGAAGTTGACAAAGTTAAATTTTTAATAGATGGTGAAGAATCTGAAACTATTGGTATTATGTCTAATACAGGTTTTATAGGTTATGGACTAATAGATACTTCAGTAACAAAACCAACTTATAATGATAAGTTTTATTCTGACAATGATATTCCTAAATATATTAACGAAAGAACTGACGGTATAATTTACTTTTATAAAGGTAATAAAAATGCAGATGGCTTTGATATA
This sequence comes from Clostridium sp., assembly GCA_029257045.1. Lineage (GTDB taxonomy): Bacteria > Bacillota > Clostridia > Clostridiales > Clostridiaceae > Clostridium. Next base: position 18,865 of record JARIDB010000081.1, on the reverse strand, counting down.
ATAGAAGAAAAAGTAGCTAGCATTGAAACCTTAGACTTAAAGACTTTAGTAGAAAAATCTATAAATTTAAGCAGCTCAATACCAAAAGGAACTATAGTTAATAATGTTTATATAGAAAATAGAGTCGCTTATATTGATTTAAATGCTGTGTTTTTTGACGATCCTCAAACCAATTCTTCCGCTGGCTCTCTTATGAAGACATATGAAATTGTTAACTTATTTTATTATAATAGTTTTTTTGAAGTTGACTCAGTAACTTTTTTAAAAAATGGAAATTTAAATACTTCTATAGGTCAAATGGATAATAAAAACTTAACTGGCTTTAAAGACTATAATTAAATTAGAATTCAACGTAAATACAGTTGAATTTCCCCAAAGAATTTACTCCAACAACTAACCTTATTGCTTTTTTAATTTTTATGTTATAATTCTCCTTAACGTTAAAATAAGAGGTGATTATATGAATTTAATTATAAAAGAAAATGATAAAAATATTGATTTTGAAGAAGTAGTTAATATATTAAAAGAATGTGGTATGGGATATATGGATGCAGAAGGTCATAAAATTTCATTTTCAAACAGTCAGTCAAAAGTCTTTCTTTTTGATGATGAGAAATTAATAGGGCTTGGTAGGGCTCTTTGTGACACTATAAAAAACGGATCTATTTATGATATAGCTGTACTTCCATCTTATCAAGGTTATGGTCTTGGTAAAGTTATTATTCAAACCTTAATTAATAAATATCCAACTTGTAGCTATATTTTATATGCAAATTCAAATAAGATAGGATTCTACGAAAATCTTGGCTTTGATATGATGAAGACTGGTATGGCCTACTTTACAAACAAAGAAGCAATGAAGAATAAGGGCTTTATTTAAGTAAAAAGACTTCTTATAAATAGATAATCTCTAAATATAGGAAGTCTTTTCTTCAATTTATTTTTAAATTTATTTTATTATTAAACCTTTTTTATTTAAGCTAAAACTAAATCCTTTAGATAAACCCAGCTTGTTATCTCTTTTAATAGAGCTTTACTCCCTTCAATTTGTGCTACTGTAAATGTGCTATCTTTAACCCAAGCTGGTATAGCTTCACCTGTTGCATAGGTGTTTCCTGTCACCTTAACTTTTGATCCTACTAAAATACTTGCTGCTTGATAAACCTTAACGCCCTTGCTGTTAAATACGCTATATCTAGGGTTTGCATCAGCACACTCTTTGGCATTTTGTAAGCTACTAAATGCTCCTATTTGAGAAGCTGCGTCTGCCCAAGTAAGTCTTACTCTATAAAGTTCAGTTGTACCTCCACCATTTAAAGCATCTATTTCTACTTGAATCATGTCAAGGAATCTTGTATATCCCATGTCTAAAGTTCTATGCGGACAATATTTACCACTAAAATCCTGGTGCTTTTTAACATTAGCTAAAGTCCATCCATATTGTTTCAATAAAGCTGCAACCTCTTTTGCTGTTCTTTTTTCTGCATTTATAAATCTAGTTCCACCTGATAATGAATAACAAATTTCTACACCAATATAATTTCTGTTTCCATTTCCTGTGGATCCATCCCCTGCATGCCAAGCATTTCTGTTAAATGGTATTCCTTGAATTGCTTCCACATCATCAATTGCAATATGGAAAGATACACTATTTGAATTTGACTGCATATAAGATATTTCGTTATTTGCAGATGCATCATTTGCAGTATTATGGATGCATATCCCCTTCGGTGTCATAGTATTTGGACATTTTACACTGTACTTACTTGAAGATATAAGTCTTTGAATTAAAGCCATTTTTAATTCCTCCTAATTATTTATTTTTTATTTTGTAAGGCTAGCTCCTACATCATTCAAATATGCACTTTTTAGATTTTTTTAAAATTTTTTCAATATTATTTTTAATCTTTAACTTTTCTCTATAAAAATCATTTAATCTTTAATTTTTAAATGCTCTAATATATAATAAATATGCTATTCCTGCTACTATCAGTTCTGTTATCCAAAATGCGTGCCATACTCCATTTGCTCCAATAACTTGACTTAATATAAATGCAATTGGAATAATCAATAGAACATAACGTAATAAAGAAATCCCCAAAGAAGGTAGTCCCATCCCAAGTCCCTCCAACAACCCTGAAGAAGAAATTGAAACTGCAGATATAATAAATCCAATACTGATAATACGCAATGCTATTACTCCAGCCTGAATCGTCTGGTCATTAGACGAAAATAATGAAATTAATTGTTCTGGTATAAACATACATAGCCCTGTTCCAATCATCATAATTACAATACTTAGCATAAGAGATACTCGATAGATTTTCTTAACTCTACCATATTCCTTTGCTCCATAATTATATCCAACTAAAGGACGAATTCCTTGTATAATTCCATTTGCCGGTAAATATACAAATGTTTGAAGTTTATAGTAAATTCCAAGTACAACCACATAAATTTGTGAATACATAGCTAATATACTGTTTAATACAGAAATAAGAAGAGATGGAAGGGCCATATTTAATGTGGCTGGTATTCCAATAAAATATAATTGTTTTATAATTCCTCTCTTATACTTTAAAAACTCTACACTTAATTTTACATTGGTTGGTTTCATAATATAAATAATAATATATAATATTAAGATGAGCGTTTGTCCAATTCCTGTTGCAATTGCTGCTCCAGCAATCCCCATTGCAGGTATTGGTCCTAGCCCAAAAATCAAAATAGGGTCTAATATAATATTTGTAAGGCATCCAGCAATCATTACAAACATAGTTGTTTTCATTCTTCCTACAGACTGAAATATTTTTTCTAATACAATCCCAACACTGACTGAAATTGAAAAGGAAAATGCTACATAGGAATATTTAAGTCCCATTGCAATAACTTCATCATTAGAGGTGAATAAGCGAAGAAACCTCGGCATAATCATCATAGATACAATAGTTAAAATAATTCCATGAATAAGACTCAAAAGAACACCTTGAGATGCTGAGGTATTCGCACTATAATTGTTTTTCCCTCCTAAATAAAGAGCTATAATTGCATTTATTCCTACACCAAAACCTACTCCAATTGCAGTAACTAAATTTTGTATTGGAAATACCAAAGAAAGTGCAGTCATTGCATTTTCATTAATTTGTGCTACAAAAAAACTGTCTACAATATTATACATAGAATTTACAAGCATTGATAACACATTTGGTACTGACATCGCCAATACTAGACTTAAAACTGGTTTTTCCTTCATAAAAGTTTGATTCATTTATATAACCTCCTTATTTTTTTCAACAAAAAAGCCACACAATCATCAAACTGAAAATTGTGTGGCGAAAAGTCGATTTAATTCTAAAAAGTCCACTACCTAAAAGGTTTTTATATATTATTTTTTAAAAACATTTTGAATAATATCATGAAATCATATAGTTGTCAAACATTATACTAATTTCTTCTATTATTTCAAAGAAAATGGACTTATATTATATTGAAATCCTAAGCAAATCCCATAATATCTTTAAGTTCAAAAATTTGATTTAAGAAAAAGTAAGGTATCATTAAACCTTCATTTCTCATTTTTATAAGTTCTTCCTTAGAAACCAATTTTACTTCACTTACTTCTTCTTCTTGAATAGTTATATCTTCAATATTAATTTCTTTATTTATCATAAAATAGTCATCAAAACCATCATCAAAGTTTAAAGTAAATCTAGGCATTTTATTATTTAAATCAATATCTATACCTAATTCTTCTTTAGCTTCTCTCATAATAGCCATTCTACCATTTTCTCCAGCTAAAGCTGCTCCTCCGGCTGATAAATCCCACATTCCTGGAAATACCTTTTTGTTAGATTGTCTTTTTTGAATTAATAATTGATTCTTACTATTGAAAATACAAATATGTACAACTAATCTATATTCTCCTTCTTTTAGTTCATCACCTCTATGATGAAATTTACCAGTTATATTTCTATCTATATCATATACGTCCCAAATTTCATTAATATTATCTGCTGTATTTTTCATTAATATCTCCTCATATACAAATTTTATCACCTATAATTTCAAAATTATATTCACTATATTAAAATTTTATACTATTTTTATAAGTAGTTCAAATAAAGAATGCTTTTAAGTTTGTATTTATTAAAATGCTTACAAACCTTATTTTAATATATATAAAATTATATATTCTTTATTTTTGGGTTAAACTATTATTGAAATTTGTTTGTAAGGAGGATTTAAAATGGACAATAATAAAAATAGATTAAAAGATCAACCTAAGTCTAATGCAGAGCTTAGAAAAATGTATTCTGAATCTGGTTCTGAAATAGGTATTGAAGATGGCGTGAAAAAAGGTAGTCATTCAAATGGGAAGAAATATACTAAAAGATCAAAGCTTTCTCATAATAAATAAGTTGTTAACATAATTGGGGTCATTCCCCATTGTTTCCTGTACTTTGAGTATTTGATTGTTGATTTAAAGCTTGTAGTTGTTGCCTCTGAGCAGCTACAGTTAGCATTATACATCCTATGGTTTCTATTACATTTCCTAAAACATTTATTTCATTAATGCTTTTATCTTTGCATAAATCTAACGCAATAATATTACTTAATACAACCAATTCTTCTGCAGTTAAGTTATCTGTTATAATCATAGTAGCCACCTCCCATTGATAAATAAAATACTTATTTAAGTATATTCTTAAAATATATAAAAATTATCTTATTCTATTTTTTGTGATAGTTAATTTAAAATAAAATAAAAAACTATATAAAAATCAATTTCATATAGTTTCTCATTATTAATAACATGGTATTTAATTCTTTTTAAACATATATATTTAAATTATTATAAACTACTTTATTTATCTTTATATTTTAACTAAATATATTTATAAACAAGGTAATTACAGCTGAATTTATAAAATCTATAAATAGACATCCTACAATTGGCACTACAAGATATGGTGTTTGGGCAAAGCCATATTTAGTAGTAAGGGCATCCATATTAGCTACTGCATTAGCTGTTGATCCCATACCAAATCCACATATAGCTGATGCAAACACTGCTGCATCATAATCTTTTCCCATAACTTTAAAAATAATAAAGTAAGCAAATATAAACATAAGTATTGTTTGGGAAAGTAGCATAACAATCATAGGAAGCGCTAAATTAAATAACTCCCATAATTTTAAATTTATAAGAGCTAAGGAAAGGAAAAAGTTAAGGCTAATTCCACCTATTACTTCTATCTCTTTATCTGCAATCTTAACCTTTTTAAAATCACATAGATTTTTAATAATTGCCCCAGCTAACATTGCGCCTATATATGATGGAAACGTCAATCCTAGGCCTTCAATAAAATTAGTTATAATAGAACCAATTCCCATTGCAATAAATATCAAAGATGCTGCTTTCATAATTCTATTATCAGATAATGTTATTTTGTATTCTTCATGGTTATTACTTAATGATATTTCTTTATTTATATCTTCTTTTGGTGTTTCTATTTTATTTCTTTCAATTAATGTTTTTGCAATAAATCCGCCTAAAATACTTCCCATTATTAGTCCAAAAGTTGCTGATGCAAAGGATACTGTTGTTGCTCCTTTTACTCCTATACTTTCTAATAAAGGTCCAAAGGATCCTGCTGTTCCATGTCCCCCAACTAATGGAACTGATCCTGTAGCTAGTCCTAATAAAGGATTTAATTTAAAAATATAAGCTAGTGAAGTTCCTAATAAATTTTGTATAACCACTAATGCACTTGCTATTAATAGAAAAATACCAACCTTTCTTCCACCTTTTTTTAATACCTTTAAACTAGCTGTATAACCTATACTTGTAAAAAATGCAGTCATGAATATACTTTGTAAAGTTATATCTAAATTAATTTTAAGAATATTTGTAATTCTTAAAATTAATACTAAAATTGCAAATATTAATCCCCCTACTACAGCTGATGGTATACAATATTTTTTAAGTATTGTTACCTTTTTCTTTATAAAGCTTCCAAAGTAAAATATTATTGTAGCTAAAGCCATAGTTTGAAATATATCTAAGTTAACTTCTTTCATACGATTCCTCCTTAAAATTGTTTTTGATTCATGAAAACATTATATTATGTAAACTAAACCCAAAAGGCATAATTAAAACTTGAATTTAGTGTGGATTAAATCTCACCAATCTAAGTTTTACTTGAGATGTTAAAGACTAACTTTAAATTTCAGATAATGTGTTTCCAATATTTCGAATCATAAGAATAACATTTAAATCAATTTAAATCAAAGTAAAATATTGTTAGATAAAAAGAAAATCTCTTAAAGTATTCCACACTTTTAGTAATTTTTTTTAAATTTAGTCATAAAATAAATATTGAAGTTAATTAGGAGGTATAAAATTTGAATTATAATATATTGATAGGTGGTAGTGCAGGTCAAGGTATGGATACAGTAAGTGACTTTTTAGAGAAGGCTTTTAAGAAAAGTGGTGCTTATGTATTCTCCACTAAAGATTATATGTCTAGGGTTAGAGGTGGTCATAATTTTACTCAAATAAGATTTGGAGATGAACCTATATATTCTCATAAACAGGATTTAGATTTAATCTTAGCCTTAGATGAAAATACAATTATATTACACAAAGAAAGATTAAAAGAAGATGGAATAATTATATTAGATGAATCTATTAATACTAAAGGTAGTAGATTATTAAATCTTCCTCTTAAAAAAACTGCTATAAGCTTTGGAATTCCAAAAGGTTTTACTTCAGTAGCAGCTGGAGCTATACTTAAGTACTTTTCTCTAGAAGGTAATTTTGAGGATTTATTTAGTAAAAAACTTAGTGACGAACTAAGAAATCTAAATATAGAAGCTATAAAGACAGGATATAACATGATAGATTCTAAATATTCATTAGAAAAAAAGGATTTATCAAATCACATTTTAATAAATGGAAATAGTGCAATTGCTCTTGGTGCTATAGCTGGAGGCTTAGATTTTTATTCAGCTTATCCTATGACTCCAGCTACAAGTATTATGACTTATTTATCAAAAAAACAATTAGAAGTTGGTATGGTTGTTGACCAGGCTGAAGATGAAATTAGTGCAATAAACTTTGCAATTGGTGCTTCTTATGCTGGTGCTCGTTCTATGACAGGTAGTTCTGGTGGTGGTTTTTCACTAATGGTAGAAGCTTTAGGCCTTGCTGGAATAACTGAAACCCCTTTAGTTGTTGTAAATTCACAAAGACCAGGCCCCGCTACTGGACTACCTACAAGAACAGAACAAAGTGATTTAAGTTTTCTTTTAACAGCTTCCCATGGAGAATTTCCAAGAATAGTTCTTGCTCCTCGTAATGCTGAAGATGCTTTTTATAAAACTACTAAAGCTTTAAATATTGCTGATAAATATCAAACAGTAGTTTTACTACTTACTGATCAATATCTTGCAGATGCCAATGTAACAATTCCTAAATATGATTTAAGTAAAGTTACTATAGATAGATATATTTCAAAGGGCGAAGAGCTATCTCTTAATGAAGAATATAAAAGATATAAGGTAACTGAAAGTGGAATTTCCCCAAGATTAATTCCTGGCAATTTAAAAAATCAAGTTGTTATAGCTGATAGTGATGAGCATACAGAAGAAGGACATATAACAGAGTCTTCAGAGGTAAGAGTTGAACAAATGGATAAAAGGTTTAGAAAACTTAATTCTATACATGAAGATTTAGAAGAGCCTGAATACTTTGGAGGGGAAGATATTGATACTCTTCTTATAGGATGGGGTTCAACTTATGGTGCCTTAAAGGAATCAATAGATATTCTTAATAAAGATGGAATCAAAGTAGGTGCTTTGAGTTTTAGTGATTTATATCCACTTCCAAAAGAAAACTTAAATAAATATGTTAGAATAGCTAAAAATGTAATTAATGTTGAACAAAACTTTACAGGTCAATTTGGCAAATTAGTAACTCAAGAGACGGGTATCTTAATGGATGGAAGCATCTTAAAATATGATGGTCGCCAAATAACAGGAAATGAAATTGCAGATAAAGTTAGAAAGGAGGAAATTTAAATGTTAGATTTAAACTCCTATAAAAGTAATGACGAAATAGCTTGGTGCCCTGGTTGTGGTAACTTTGGCATCTTACAAGGAATAAAAGAATCCCTTTTAGAATTAGGTTTACATCCACATGAAGTCGTTATGGTATCCGGAATAGGTCAAGCTGCTAAGACTCCTCACTATTTAAAATCAAATGTATTTAATGGTCTTCATGGAAGAGCTCTTCCTCCAGCACAAGCTATTAAAATGGTTAATAAAAACCTCAATGTAATAGTAACCTCTGGTGATGGAGATGCTTATGGAGAAGGTGGAAATCATTTTATTCATAATATAAGAAGGAATGTAGATATAGTTCAGCTAGTTCATAATAATCAAATTTATGGACTAACCAAAGGACAAGGTTCTCCTACTACTTCAAAAGGACATTTAACATCAATGCAATTTGAAGGAACTTATTTAGATTCACTAAATCCCTTATGTATTGCAATAAGTTCAGGAGCTACCTTTGTTGCAAGAAGCTTTTCTGGAGATAAAGAACATTTAAAAGAAATGATTAAAAAAGCTATTAATCATAAGGGTTATGCATTAGTTGAAATTCTTCAACCTTGTATTATATTTAATAAAGTAAATACTTTTAAGTGGTATAAAGATAGAATATATAAATTAGATGAAAATTATAATCCTAAAGATAGATCTGAAGCCTTTAAAAAATCTGAAGAATTTGGTGATGGAGGAATTCCAATTGGAATACTTTATTTAGATGAAAATAAGCAAACCTATCATGAATCTCATCCTGTACTAAAAACAGGAACTAACCTTATTGATAGAAACTGGGAGCCTACTATGGCTGAGAATTTAGTAGATGAATTCTTATTTAATTAAAATATAAAACCTATAAGAGATATAAATAAAAGACATCTAAAAATCATTAAAATGTTGATAAATGAAAATTAGATTCATAAGTATTAACCCCTATGAATCTAATTTTAAATTTTTCCTATTGTATATTGTGCCTTACTTCTTATCTTGGAAAAGTTAACTTACTTAACACTTTATTTGCTTTAAACTTTTTAGTTTGTCTATTTCTTCTTTTTGCTCTTTTATTACTTTTAATAAGTTCTCTTCTTTATTGAACCATTCTTTACTAAGATCATTAATTAAGGATGCCATTTCATCTGCGCTTCCTGCAATTCTATTAAATAAAAGAAGGTTTGATTTTAATATTTCTGGTATTTCTATATGAGAATATCTAAGTCTATGATCTATTTCTCCATAGCCTTCTTCAAATATTGTTCTAACTTGAATTTCTGCTATTACCTTTTCATTAGTTGGATAAAACTCAACTAAATAATGAACTGATCTATACCCTGATATCCTTGATCTAACCTCAATATCAAGATCCTCAAAATGTTTAGTATTATCCCCTTGTCTAACATTTGCAGTAACTTCTATAACCTTCCAAGTCTTAGTTATAAATTCATTAATTTCCTGCCACTGATCTTTAAATATATGTATAACTCTAATACCAATTAAGTCATTTATCTCATTTTTGTAGTTTTCTAAATTAAACTCAAAATCTTCTCCATATTTTAATCTTCTATCTTCAGTTTTTCTTATAACTTTCTCAATTAGTCTCTCTGGTGACTTTATCCTTGATTTTACTGAATGAATCATTGGCTGAGAACGTAAAATATTTGCTATAAAATCTGCTTGATTTTCATAAGATACCTTATAATCTACAAAATCATTATATATATCCTTTAATGCTTCAACATTTATATTACTATCTTTAATTTCTTCTCCTACCTGTGGGTATTTAGATATGAATTCATCTATTCTAAAATTCTTCTTCATTTAGCTATCCCCCTTTATCTATATAATTTCCAGTTTATTTTACTATTTTGACTAACATTTATTTCTCATCTACACTAAAGTAACTGCTTTATTTTCATTTAATAACTTCTTATAAATCTATAACATCATATTTAAAACAATAAATCAATGATTTTTTAATTTATAACTAATTAAGTTTATTAACAATCCTTTAGTAATTAAATACTATATACAAAATATCTTTTCTTCAATTTACTAAATAATAAATAAAGGTTAGTAAGAGATTAATCCCCTACTAACCTTAGAATTATCTATACAGCATATCCCCACTTCTCACCACTTATTCTATCTGTAATAGGCATATATCTGATTACTCCTAAACTTGCTGAAATCCAGCTAATATAAACATATTTATTTGTTATAACTACATAATCGTAATTAACCTTTTGATTTCTAAAATATTGTCCTTGTATTGGATTATCATTTGAAATTATAGGTTTATTTCTAAAATATATTGAATCTACTGTACAAGTAAATACACCTATCTCTTTATATTCTTTTACAATGTATTCTTCAGTATTACTTTGAGGTTGATTTGAGTTATCTGTAGGTTCTGATACTGTAATTGGATATATTTTATTTCCATTGTTATTAAAAACTGCATATCCACTTACCCTATCTGCTTCTCTCTTAGCATTGTCTAAATTGCTATAAGCTCCTATTTGCGATTTAACATCTTCCCAGGTCTTTCTAACTCTATAAAGATTAGAAGGTGAATTTGATTCAGGTTTATTATCATTTAATATATTAAATTCTAGCTGAATCATATTTAAGAATCTTTGCCATCCCATATCTAAAGTTCTATGAGGACAATACTTTCCACTAAAATCTTGATGTTTTTTAACATTTGCTAATGTCCATCCATATTGTTTTAGTAAAGTAGCTACCTCTTTTGTAGATCTTTTTTCTGCATTTATAAATCTATCTCCACCAGATAATGAATAACAAATTTCTATTCCTATATAACTTCTGTTTCCTTCCCCTGTAGTTCCATCACCAGCATGCCAAGCATTCCTGTTAAATGGTATTAATTGAATTGCTTCTTTATCATCTATTGCTATATGAAATGATATTTCTGCAGTATTATTAACTCTAGATACATTATTTCTTTCCTGAATAGCACTAGCATCATTTGCTGTATTATGAATGCATATCCCTTTAGGTGTCATATCATATGGGCACTTACTAGGATATTGACTTTCTGGTATAAAGTTTTTAATTAACGCCATCTTAAAATCCTTCTACTTATTAAATTATTTACTAATAATTATAGTAGTAAGGATAAAGTGGTGCAGCATAAGGATAATGTACTAATGCTAATGTAGCTAAAAGATTAAGCGGGAAATTTCTACGCCTAAATCTCCTAAACCTTCTTCTAGGACTACCATAACTATATGGCTGCCTTTTCATTTGCATATCAGGTTGATTTTCACCTTCTTGCTCAATTATATCTTCCCCAACTAATACAATAATTCTATTATCATCTACATCTTCAATAATTCCATCAAAGACACTTCCATCTGTCATTTTTAAAATAACATGATAGGACATACATCTTTTACATTCATCCTGTAAGTACTTTAAGTCTCTGTAATAATCATCTCTTTCTAAAGTCATTTTTAACCAGCTCCTTTCTAATGTTATGATATTCATATTAAAGGAGTCCAGTACCAGATTAATAAATAAATCTTTATACTAATTTTCGACAAATAAAATGTAAAGTATTTTAAATTCATAATTATTTAACTTATAGCTTTAAAATTAATTCTACAATATATAAGGTAGTCTAAATATAATTAAAAAACTATATTTAGACTACCTTAAACTTTATTTTATATTCTTATAATGTGTGTGAAGAAACTTATGTGCCTTTTCTCCATTTGCTTCAATTAAATATTCTTTATACAAGCTCTTAATTATTGGGCTTTCGTGAGATTTTCTTATATTCTTGTTCATATCTACATTATATAAAACTTCCATTCTTTTCTTTAAAATCTCCCTATTACCTCTTATAAAAGGTTGTCCACCTCCATCGACACAACCACCAGGACAAGCCATAACTTCAATCATAGCATATTCATTTTTCCCATTTTTTATTGATTCCATTAGCTTTCTCGCGTTGCCCAAACCACTTGCAATGGCTACTTTTAAATCTAAGCCACCAACTTTTATATTAGCATCTTTAATTCCTTCTAGCCCTCTAACATCTTGAAATTCCACATTTTTCAATACCTCTCCAGTAATAACTTCATAAGCAGTTCTAAGTGCTGCTTCCATAACGCCACCTGAGTTTCCAAAAAGTACTGCTGCACCTGTTGATTCACCTAAAGGATTATCAAAATCTTCATCTCCAAAGTCATTAAGATCCAAGCCTGCACTTCTAATCATATTGCTTAATTCTCTAGTAGTTACTACAATATCTACATCTCTTATTCCATCTACTTCAAGTTCTTCTCTACTAGCTTCATACTTTTTAGCTGTACAAGGCATAATTGATACAACTACCATTTTCTTAGGATCTACCCCTAGTTTTTCTGCAAGATAGCTTTTTGCAATAGCTCCAAACATTTGTTGAGGAGATTTACAACTTGAAGGTAAATTTAAAAATTCTCCATAATTATGCTCCAGGAAGGTTATCCATCCTGGGCAACAACTAGTTAAAAGAGGAAGGTTTTCATTATTCTTTATTCTATTTATTAACTCATTAGCTTCTTCCATTATTGTTAAATCTGCTGCAAAATCAGTGTCATAAACCTTTTTAAATCCTAATGCTTTAAGTATCGAAACCATTTTCCCTGTAACATCTGTACCAGGCTTTAATCCAAATTGTTCTCCTAAGGCTGCTCTAATTGCTGGTGCAGTTTGTACTACTACATATTTCTCTTCATCATCTAAAGCATCCCATACTCTATCTTCATCATTTGTTTCTCTTAATGCTCCAGTTGGACAAACTGATACACATTGTCCACAATTGGTACAATTAGTTTCTGATAGAGGCTGTGAAAATGCTGTAGATATTGTTGTTTCAAATCCTCTTAAAACTGCACCTAAGGCACCTACTGTTTGTATATCGTTACATACTGCCTCACATCTCCTACATAAGATACATTTATCTACATCTCTTGTTATGGATACAGAAGAAAAATCTGTAGGTGTTTTTGATGTTTCTCCTTCATATCTAATCTGCCTTATATTTAAATCTGAAGCTACTTTTTGAAGTTCGCATCTCATATTTTTTTCGCACTTTAAACAATCCTGAGGATGATCTGATAGTAGTAACTCTACAATAGTTTTTCTTGAATTTGAAACCCTTTGAGTATTTGTTTTTACTGACATATAAGGAGATACTGGAGTTGAGCAAGCTGCCGCTAAATTTCTTCTTCCCTCAACTTCTACACAACAAACTCTGCAAGAGGATGTACAGCTAACATGTTCTCCATCTTGGAGTTTTAAGTGACACAGTGTTGGTATTTCAATATTTAACTTTCTGGCTGCTTCTAAAATAGTTGCTCCATGATTAACTTCTACTTTTCTTCCATTAATGGTTAATTGAATTGATTCCATACTTATCTTCCCTCCTTTTATACTAAGTTTATCGCTTTAACTGGACACGCCTCAAAGCAAGCCCCACATTTAATACATTTATCTTTATCAATTACATGTTTTTCTTTTAGCTTTCCAGTAATACATTTTATTGGACATAATCTAGTACACTTTGTGCATCCTATACATTTATCATCTATTTCATATATAGCTAACTTTTTGCATCTTCCAGCTGGACACTTCTTTTCATTTACATGGGCATCATATTCATCCATAAAATAAGTCATAGTGCTTAAAACTGGATTTGGGGCTGTTTGCCCTAAACCACATAATGCTGTATCTTTAATTACTTTTGAAAGATCTTTTAATTTCTTTAAATCTTCCTTTGTTCCTCTTCCTTCAACAATCTTATTTAGCATTTCTAAAAGTCTTTTACTTCCAATCCTACATGGAGTACACTTTCCACAGGATTCATCAACAATGAACTCAAGATAAAACTTGGCTATATCAACCATACAATTATCTTCATCCATAACAATCATTCCACCTGATCCCATCATAGAACCTATAGCATTTAAGGATTCATAATCTATTGGTAGATTTAATAACATAGATGGAATACATCCTCCAGATGGACCACCTGTTTGTACAGCTTTAAATTCTTTATTATCTTTAATTCCTCCACCTATTTCATATATAATTTCTTCTAATTTAATTCCCATTGGTACTTCTACAAGTCCCACATTATTAATTTTTCCAGCTAAAGCAAAAACCTTAGTTCCTTTTGATGTATTTGTTCCAATAGAGCTAAACCACTTGGATCCATTATTTATAATTGCAGTAATATTTGCAAAGGTTTCTACATTGTTTACTGAAGTTGGCTTATTAAAAAGACCTTTCTCAGCAGGGAATGGAGGTTTTGTAGTTGGTTCTCCCCTAGATCCTTCTATAGAATGTATTAAAGCTGTTTCTTCACCACAAACAAAAGCACCAGCTCCATATTTAATTTCAACATCAAAGTCGAAATTGCTTCCTAATATTCCTTCTCCAATTACACCAATTTCCTTAGCTTGTTCTATTGCAATCATAAGCCTCTCTATAGCCAATGGATATTCTGCACGTATGTATATAAAACCTTTACATGCACCAATTGCATATCCAGCTATAGCCATTGCTTCAATTATACTGTTAGGATCACCTTCTAAAATGGCTCTATCCATAAATGCTCCTGGATCTCCTTCATCTGCATTACAAATTATATACTTAGTATTGTCTTGAGATGCTTTTGCAAGGTCCCACTTCTTTCCTGTAGGGAAGCCTCCACCACCTCTACCTCTTAAACCTGAATCAGTTATTTCTTTAATTACTTCATCTGGTGTCATTTCAGTGATTACTTTTCCAAGTGCTAGATATCCTTTTGCTCCGATATATTCTTCAATATTTTCAGGGTCGATTACTCCACAATTTCTAAGTGCTATCCTTTTTTGTTTTTTATAGAAATTCATTTCTTCTTGTTTTTTTACTTTTGCTTTTATAGTTGGTTCTTCATATAATAATCTTTCAAGGACATTTCCTTTAATTATATGTTCTTTAATAATATCAGGAGCATCTTCAGGTGATACACTAACATAAAATGTATTGTCTGGTACAACCTTTATTATTGGCCCTTTCTCGCAAAATCCAAAACATCCTGTCATATTAACTGAAACTTTATGAGCTAGATTATTTTTAATTATTTCATCTTTTAAATTTGATACTATTTCATCTGCACGAGAA
This sequence comes from Clostridium sp., assembly GCA_029257045.1. Taxonomy (GTDB): domain Bacteria; phylum Bacillota; class Clostridia; order Clostridiales; family Clostridiaceae; genus Clostridium. The sequence continues at coordinate 3,583 of JARIDB010000081.1, read as the reverse complement.
GATTTGCATCCAGTACCACCACAGACTAATATTTCAATTTTATTTTCTAATTTATTCTCTTTCTCATCATATTCATCAGAGTATCTTAATTTCAAAAGTTTCTTACACTCTTTATGGAATAGCTTTAACTCATTATAGGATTTTATTTTTTCCATGACATATCCCCCATCTATTCACTATATTCTTGAATTAATTTATCAACGTCTTTTTTATTGAAGTGCCCGTAAACCTTTCCATTTACTGATACAACAGGTGCTAATCCACAAGCTCCCACACATCTTAATGTATCAATTGTGTACTTTCCATCTGCTGTAGTTTCCCCTTGATTAATTCCTAACCCTTTTTCAAATTCCTCTAATACTTCAGCAGCACCTCTTACAAAACAAGCAGTTCCTGTACAAACATTTATTACATATTTACCCTTTGCAGTAGTTGAGAAAAAAGAATAGAATGTAACAACACCATACACTTTAGAATAAGGTATATTAAGCTTTTCTGATATAAACTTCTGTACTTCTACAGGTAAATAGCCAAAAATTTCTTGAGCTTTGTGTAATATTGAAATTAAATGTACTTCGTTATTATTTTGATACTCCATAAATTCTTCTAAATCCTTATACTTTTTTTCTAATAATCCCTTAGAACAACACATAATGCTCCTCCTTTTATATGTTTATATAATCTTTACAATTAATTCTACCAATATATTACAATTATACATTCTATCTTTATCTTTGTAAATTAACTTATTAAAAATAAACCTAGTTTATTTTGTATTTATTTATTACTTTATATAAAATAAAATTTTATTCATAATGTGCCTTTTTTAAAATATAAATATACTACATTAAATTTAAGGGGGTTATGTTTTTTGAATACTACTATTATTACGGTCGTTATTTTATATCTTTTAGTTATGCTTGCAATTGGTTACTATGCTTCTAAGAAAATTAATAACAATGAAGATTTTATGGTTGCTGGTAGAAGACTCGGTCCACTCCTTATGGCTGGAACATTAGCTGCAACAGAAATAGGAGGAGGAAGTTCTCTAGGTGTAGTTGAAAAGGCTTTTGGAGATTGGGGAATGAGTGCCGCATGGTATGTACTTACAATGGCTATTACCTTTGGTATCTTAGTAATATTTGGACCAAAGCTTCGTAAATCTATGGTTAAAACTATTCCTGAGTACTTTAGAAAACGTTATGGGGAAGCACCTGGAGCTATTACTGCTATTATAATGATATTACCTTTAATTGGACTTACTGCATCCCAATTTATAGCTTCTGCTGTAATACTTTCTGTTATGACAGGGCTTAGTTATACAATATCTGTAATTATCGTTGCTATTGTAGTTACAGCTTATTCAGTAATGGGTGGACTTTGGAGTGTTACATTAACAGACTTTGTTCAAGTTTTCTTAATCGTTGGAGGAATGGCTCTTGCTATACCATATGCTCTAAATATGATTGGAGGATGGGACAATGTTGTAGCTAATATACCAGCTGAAAAGTTAAGCTTTACTCAAGGAATTGGAATAAAAGGTATCATAAGTTTAGTAATTATGTACACAGCTTCATTTACCGTTGGACAAGAAGCTGTTTGTAGATATTATGCAGCAAAAGATGATAAAGCTGCTGTCAAAGGTTCCCTTTATGCTGGAATAATTAATATAGTTTATGCCTTTATTCCAACTGTTTTAGGTCTTATAACTTTAGCTCTTATAAATACTAATAGAATTAATGCAGATTTTATAATGGCTAATGGTGCAAGATATGCCCTTCCAACCCTTGCAATTCAAACTATGCCACCAATAGTTTGTGGACTTTTATTTGCTGGTATAATTTCAGCTACTATGTCTAGTGCAGATTCAGACTTACTTGGTGCTGGATCTATCTTTGGAAATGATATATATAAAATTTATATAAAGAAAGATGCTAGTGATAAAGAGGTTTTAAGAGTAACTCAATTATCAATGTTAATTGTAGGTATATTATCTCTTGGTATTGCTTTACGTAATTCTGGAAGTATAATTAACTTACTTATGTTCTCATTTACTTTAAGAGCAGGAGGAGCATTTATACCTTATATTCTAGGACATTACTATAAGAAATCTAGTAAAGGTGGTGCTATGGCCTCATTAATTGTAGGAAGCGTTGTATCTCTATTAGTTGAAAGGAAAATTATTTCTTTCTTTGGATTAGATCCAATAATACCCGGATTAATTTTTAGTGCACTAGTATTCTTTATATTCTGTAAGTTGTATCCACCTAAAATTGAAACTACAGAATTTATCGAAGTAGATTAATTTATAAATTTAATAAAAATATTTTATTTTTATATTATTTTAACTTAAAATAGGGCTGTCTTAAGACAGCTCTCTTAATGTAAAACTTAAAATTAAAATATTTCATGATGAAATACTTTAATTTGTATTATTTAAAACTACTTTAAGTAGTTTTCAACTTCATTTTACATTCTAAATTTAATTAAACCTTTACTTGAGTTCAATAGTAGCAATAATTCTATAAATATCTTAAATACTAAGGTTTCAAGTAAAATATATTATCTTGATAGGGTTTATTGTGGGTATTATATAGAAATGGTTGCCAACAATTTTGCATGGTCTGGCAATCCACTAACTTGGGACTTATAATCATACATATTTAAGTCTGCATATCTACCCTCATTATTCACATAATCCCATTCATAATTAATAGTGTTTTTAGAAAGATTATTACTTATAATAAGGTGATCTTCCTTAATATAATAGAAATTATTTGTTCCATTTTTCTTATCTGTCGCCTTTCCAACCCAAGAAAAGACACTCCTATTATTTCCTTCTGGAGTATAAACTTTACACTCTATTTCTTTAAACATCTTTTTCATTTTTTGATAGCTGCATGGTTCCTGTAAATAATCTTTATACAAAAAATCATCATTATATTCTTCTCGAATTTGTCCATGATTGAAATCACCTGCTATAATTATAGAGTCAAAATTATTTTTAATTAATTTAGTATAATCCACTAAATCATTTAGTTGTTTACCTCTATCAATATAATCTTCTACATTCCCTACTCCGATTTGAATTCTTGCACCAATGAGACAAATACTTCTATTATTGAAACTCACACCAATACTTAAAATATCTAATGAATTAGGTATTTTATCCACACTTTTTTGTATATTGGTGAAATCCCCCTCATTCCTAATTGCTATTAATACTTCATTTTTTCTTTGAATTTTTCCAGTAGAATAGACTTTATAACCATTCATTCTAATAGTATCTTCAAATATCTTATCTTCTTTGTATTCAACTACAAAAATTACATGTGGTTTTGTTTTAGTCAATTCATACGAAACAAATATATCAATGGGCTTATTACTTGTTCTTTGATTTTTATTCCATTCAACAATACTTATACTTTCCATTTTTTTCTCCTATCAAAATAAATCTTTTTAATTGTTTAGCAAAATATAATGAAAGCTAACTGCCTCTTTTGTAATTGGCATTATTTCCATTTGGAACATCAAGTAAGTTCATCATAGATATCATCGTCTTCATTAAGGCAAAAATCGTAGC
>JARIDB010000134.1 GCA_029257045.1 Clostridium sp. | reverse complement strand
AATTTTTTGTTATATAATCAAAAAATTCCGATATATCTTTATTATTTGTAACATTACATCGTCCTTTACCTGTTATAAATAATTTTTTACCTACCTTATCATTTCCATCTAATAATAAAACTTTATTATTATTTTTTGCAGCTGTTATAGCAGCCATCATACCTGCCGGTCCGCCTCCAATTACTATTACCTTTTTCATATTTATCCCCCTAAATACTTGAATTTATATTAACTAATATAACATTTGCAAATATATTATTCATCTTAAAAAAGTGTTAGATAATTCCTTATCTAACACTTTTTAATCTTCACCCATATTCCTATTATTATATGAATAAACATTATATTCAGTCCATATTTTTTCAAGACTACTAAATATCTCTGTTATACTCTTTTTTTCTCTCATTCCAACTGCAATTATAAGTGCATTAATTACTGATAATGGAGCAACTAAAGAATCTACAAATGAAGCCATATTGCTTTGTGCTATCAATGAATAATCAGCTTTAGTTGCTAAAGGTGATAATAAACTGTCTGTTATCGCTACCACTGAAGCCCCTCTATCTTGTGCAAATGCTAAAGCATCAATAGTCCTTGAAGCATATCTTGGAAATCCTATTCCAATTACTAAATCACCATCTCCAACATTTATCATCTGTTCAAAAATATCCGATATACCATAACCAACAGTTTTTACATTTTGTAAAATTATATTTAAATAAAACCCTAAAAATTCAGCTAATGCTGTAGAACTTCTAAGCCCTATAATATATATTCTTTCTGCTTCAAAAATCTTATTAATAATTTCTTCAAAACTATTATAATTAATCTTTTCTAAAGTCGATCTTATATTTTCAATATCTGCTTTTAAAACGCCCTTAAGAGCATATCCTTCACTTATATAATCATTTGATAGTTCAAGTCTTTGAACTGTTGTTAACTTATTTTTAATAAGTTCTTGCAAAGCTTTTTGAAGTTTAGGATATCCAGTAAAACCAAGTTCATTTGCAAACCTAACAACAGTTGATTCTGAAACGCCTACTGAAATTCCAAGTTTTGCAGCAGTCATAAAGGCTGCCTTATCATAATTTTTAAGTATATATTCTGCAATTAACTTTTGACCTTTACTTAGCTTAGAAAACCTTGATTGTATTAATCGCATTAAATCTTTTGAATTGTCGTTAAGATTATTATCCATCCTCATACCTTCTTTACATAAAACTAAAAATCTATTTCTTTAATATTATCATCTTTTGAATATATCATCAATAATTATTTCATTTTAATAATAAATATCTTTATTGTTTGATAATTTATTTATGGTTTTTCAGATTATTTTTTTCTATTATAATTAATGTTGGAGCATTAATATCTCTATTTAAATAAGAATGTTCCATAACCCCAAAATCGTTTTTAGGTAGGCTTTTTACATAAGATAAAATGCAAGATTCTTCTTTCTTACCTTCATTATGTCCCTTATATATGCATATAGCCATTATTCCACCATTATCTAATAATTCCAAACCTATTTTTATACTTAATAATGAAGTTTCACAAATAGTGGTAATATCTTTATCTCCTCCTGGAAGGTATCCAAGATTATACACTATGCAGTCCACTGGTTCTTTTATATAGTCCTTAAATTTATGATGAGAATCATTAATAACTTTAACATTATCTTTTTCCTTACTCATATAAATTTCACAAGGACTCTTTTGAATATCGAAAGCATAGACCTTTTGAAATTTACTAGATAAATAATCAGTGTCATGACCATTACCTAATGTTGCATCTATAGCAACCCTCTTATTATCTAAATAACTATTTATTATAAAATGTCCAATTTCACTTATATTATTAATATACCTATACATTTTATCTCCTTATAATAGCTTTATATATCTTAGTTCTTCCTCTGTTAAGTCCCTATATTCACCTCTTTTTAAATATCCTAACTTAAGTTCTCCAATAGATATTCTTTTTAAGGCAATTACTTCATGATTTAGAACTTCACACATTCTTCTTACTTGTCTATTTTTTCCTTCATGTATTGTAATCTCAACAGTAGAAATCCATTCATTACTTCTTCTATCTATCTCTTTATCTAAGATTCTAATATTAGCATTAGATGTTATATAATCTCCTATATCTACACCATTCTCAAACTTTTCTATTTCTTCATCAGTAAATATTCCTCTACAAATGGCTATATATTTTTTATCTATCTCAACCCTTGGATGAATTATTTTATTATATATATCACCATCATTAGTTAATAATACTAATCCTGAGCTATCATAATCTAACCTTCCAATAGGATATATTCTTTCTACCGTCTTTACGATATCAAGAATAGTTTCTCTATTTTTTTCATCTTTAACAGAAGTAATATATCCTTCTGGTTTATTTAGCATTATATACACTTTATTTTCTTCTTTATGTATTTCTTTATCTAA
>JARIDB010000023.1 GCA_029257045.1 Clostridium sp. | reverse complement strand
CATTATCATTTTACTTTAATAGTATTAATGATACTATAACTTTAGAAGCTTTTAAGAAAAATTTAATATGTTGACTATATTATTAAAATATTTTAAATAAATATAATGATTTTTGTATAAAATATATAATATTTAAGAAAATCCTTATAATAAAAGAACATTCGGAGATAAATAGATATTATGAAGGTTATTAGTAAATAACGCTATTTTCTTAAATTGGAATAAATATTTATTTAGTGTATTATATATGTATTATTAAAAATTAAAAAGGAGAATTATAATGAAAGTATTAGTTATTAATTGTGGTAGTTCATCTTTAAAGTATCAATTAATAGATATGGATAATGAAGAATCACTAGTTCAGGGTTTAGTTGAAAGAATTGGAATTAAAGGTTCAAAATTAACTCAAAAGATTGAGGGAAAAGATAAATATATTATAGAATCAGAAATGCCAAACCATAAGATGGCAATAAAACATGTTTTAAAAGCTCTAATTAATGAAGAACATGGTGTTATTAAATCAATGAATGAGATATATGCTGTAGGTCATAGAGTTGTTCATGGAGGAGAAAAATATTCAGAAGCTGTTTTAATAGATGAAGAAGTTTTACAATCTATTAAAGATTGTATTCCACTAGCACCGTTACATAATCCACCTAATATAATTGGCATTGAATCTTGCAAAGAACTTATGCCAAGCACACCTATGGTTGCTGTATTTGATACTGCTTTCCATCAAACAATGCCTAAAAAGGCTTATATATGTCCATTACCTTATGACCTATATGAAAAGTATGGAATTAGAAAATATGGTTTTCATGGAACATCTCATAAATATGTTTCAAATAAAGTAGCAGAAGTTTTAAATAAAGATATAAAAGATCTTAAAATAATAACTTGTCATTTAGGTAATGGATGTTCAATAGCAGCAATAAAGGATGGAAAATCTATTGATACTTCAATGGGATTTACACCACTTGCAGGAGTAATGATGGGCACAAGATCTGGTAATATAGATCCATCTGTAATTACCTTTTTAATAGAACAAGAAGGATATACAATTAAAGAAGTAGATGATATATTAAACAAAGAATCAGGAATACTTGGAATATCAGGAATTTCATCAGACTTTAGAGATGTTTCTGAAGAAGCTGAAAAAGGAAATAAAAGAGCAAAACTTGCATTAGATGTTTTCCATTATAAAGTTAAGGGACAGATAGCATCTTATGCGGGAATTATGGGCGGAGTAGATGTTATAGTTTTTACAGCAGGGATTGGAGAAAATTCATCTCTTACAAGAAGTGAATGCTTAAAAGGATTAGAGTTCCTAGGATTTAATTTAGATCAAGAAAAAAATAAAGTAAGAGGGGAAATACAAGAAATATCAACTGAAAACTCTAAAGTTAAAGTGTATGAAATACCAACAAATGAAGAGTTGATGATAGCAAGAGATACAATGTCATTATTATAATAGAAATTCTAAAGGAGATGTAATTATGATATCAGTTTGTCCCAATTGTTCTGGTATAGATGTTGAATTATTAGAAAAGAAGTTTGGTAAAGAAAATGTTGAAGTTAGTTGCATTGGAGAATGTGGTGGAATAGACGGAATGGTTATTGGATATGCAAATGGGAAATATATTGAAAGTGACACAGAAGAAGAGTTTATAAAAGAAATAGAAAAATCTAAAAAATAAAGGGCTTTGCCCTTTATTTTTTTATAATTACATCTTAAATAATATACTCGTAAATAAGTATATTAAAAATTGAAAAAATTAAAGTTATAACATATAATATTATATATCTATAAAGTTAAAGGAGATAAAATGAATAAATTAACAAATAGAACAAAAGGGATTTTGTGGATAATATTTTCTGCTTTTGGGTTTGCTGTTATGTCAGCTTTTATAAAACTATCAGGAGATTTACCTTCATTTCAAAAAACATTTTTCAGAAACTTAGTTGCTTGTTTAGTTGCAGCATATTTTATTATAAAAAATAATGGTAGTTTTTTTGGTAAAAAGGAAAATCAAAAGACTCTTATATTAAGATCTACCTTAGGTACCTTAGGTATAATCTTAAATTTTTATGCTATTGATCATTTAGTATTATCTGATTCAAATATGCTCAATAAGCTAAGTCCATTTTTTACAATAATTTTTTCAGCTTTATTTTTAAAAGAAAAAATTAATAAAAACCAAATTATTGCATTAATAATAGCTTTTTTAGGTGCACTTCTAATTATTAAACCTAGTTTTACAATAGAAGTATTTCCATATTTAATTGGAGTTTTAGGAGCTATATTTGCAGCTGGAGCATATACCTGTGTTAGAGTTTTAGGAAATAAGGAAAGTCACTATACAGTTGTATTTTATTTTTCATTATTTTCATTAATAATTGTTTTACCATTTATGATTATAGTTTATAAGCCTATGTCATTACTTCAACTTATTTATCTAACTCTTGCTGGAATATTCGCAAGTATAGGTCAATTTGGTATTACTTTAGCTTATAAATATGCAGCTGCAAGAGAAATTTCAATATTTGATTATTCAAATATAATATTTTCTGCAATTCTAAGTTTAATATTATTTAATAAAATAGCAGATTATATAAGTATTATAGGATATTTTATAATTTTTATAGCAGCTTACTATATGTTTCAATACAATAAAAAACTTGATAAACTTAATAATTAAAAAAAGCTATCACATAATATTAAATTATGTGATAGCTTCTTTTTATGAAAATATTTTTTTAACCATTGGATTAATTTTAGATCTATCAAATTTACCATTAACCTTGGGCATAATTTCTTTCATTATTTTCCCCATATCTGAAGGTCCATAATTACCATCAGTTATTACATCTTTAAGTAAGTTTTCTACAACTTCATCACTTAATTGTTCTGGTAAGTATGGTGATAATAGTTTAATAGCAAAATTTCCTTCAGCTATTTTTTCTTCATCATTTAATTGTATAGAATATTGTAATGTTTCTTTTATTTGTTTTATTTGTTTTTCAATTATTTTTATTATAACTTCATCTGTAACATCTTTTCTTTCATTTACTTCATAAGCCTTTATTTCAGAATTAACTAGTCTTAAAACACTTACAGTAGCTTTATCTCTAGCCTTCATAGCTGAAATCTCATTATTTTTTAATTCTTCTTTTAACATGAAGATCACCTCTTTTTAAATTTTAATTTACATCAATAAAATTATATACTTATACTTATTTATTTGCAATAATTCTTAATTTATACAATGCGTATATGGCCTCCGATAGGAATAGCCTTAGAATTTGAACCATGTCCTAGTTCTGTAGTTTTAATAATTGGTAAATTTTTAATATTTAACTTTTTCAAGGTATTAATAAAAAGTTCTTCTATTTTTCCATTTTCTTTTTTACTTTCAAATTCTGTAAAGGTTCCTAGTATTAAACCGGATATAGAATTAAAAATTCCTAATTGTTTTAATTGAGTAATATAAGTAGATATTTTATTGTAATTTCCACTTTGAGCTTCCAAAAATAAAATTGAATTATTAAAATTAGGCATATATTTAGTTCCAGATAATTTTAATAAACATCTTATATTTCCCCCTAAAACTATACCATCAATTTCATTACCATTTATAAAAGTATAATCAAAGTTAAACAAATCTTGTTCTTCATTAATAATAAAATTTTTGAATCTATTTATTTGTATTTGACCATTATCATTAATTAAATTTCTTAATTGATAGTTATAATTTATTGTTTTATTTTTAGAATAAAGAGAGTTTAATATAACAGTTAAATCACTATACCCAAAAAATGGTTTATAATTACTTTTGATAATATCAAAATCTAAATAGTCAAGAATTTCATTTGATAAATCTCCTCCTGAAATATCAAAAATAGCTTTAATATCTTGATCTTGATAAAAGTTAATTAAATCATTAGCTCTATCATAAGCAGAGTAGCTATGATTATTAAATTCATATAAAGAAGGTGATAAAACAGGGTTTAACCCCATATCTTTAAGTATTTTTATTAAATTTGCTATATTGTCACTTATATTATTTTTCAGTCCATCAGAGCAAGCTACCAAAGCAATTTTATCTAGGCTTTTTAACATAAGTTATCCTCCTAACTTTTTAATTTAAGTATAAATATAATAAAGAATGAATTCAAATATTTTTTTCATATATTTGAATCTTTTTATATTTTATAAGTATTTATACAGTATTACACTTTTAATAAAATATATTTAAACATATTTTATTAATTTTAGAATATTATAAAGATATTTAGAATATTTTTTAACATATAAATTATACCTTGGAGGATATATGGAATATAGACTTTATGTAAATGTAAAATGTGAAAATTCAAGAAGTTTTGAAAGTGACATTGGTATTGGATGTGTAATTCTAGATGAAAAAGGTAATGAAGTATCATTTTCAAAAAATATAGGTAAAGGAACTTGTTTTGAAGGACATATATATGCAATTAAAATGGGAATAGAAGAAATTTTAAAGAATAAAAGTATAAGTAAAATTTCTATTTATGTACCAAATCTAATGTTAGTAAATTAC
>JARIDB010000048.1 GCA_029257045.1 Clostridium sp. | reverse complement strand
CCTCTATAATCTGTTCTAAAATAATAAGAAGGTACAATACTATCAAAGTTACTAGTATCTTCCATATGGTTATAAACAACATCCATTATAACTTTTATATTTTTTGAATGAATCTTTTTTATCATTTCTCTAAGTTCAATAGTCCTACTTATAGGATTATAGGGTTCTGTAGAATAGCTTCCTTCTGGTGCATTAAAGTTTTTAGGGTCATATCCCCAGTTTCTATTTTCTTTTCTATTAGATTTTCTCTCATCAACAGATCCAAAATCAAATATAGGCATTAGATGAATATGAGTAATTCCTAATTCTTCAACATGATTTAGCCCTGTTTTATATACTTTTTCTTTATATGTTATAGAAGTATTTTCTTCAGAGAAACCTAAAAACTTACCTCTATTATTCTTTGATACCCCAGAACTCTCCTCTATTGTAAAATCTCTAAGATGAACTTCATAAATAATAGCATCTTTCTTGTTTATTGTAGGTCTTTTATAAGACTTCCATCCTAAAGGCATATTAGTAATATTATTAATATCGATCAAATATCCTTTTTCACCATTTATTCCAAGAGATTTTGCATAAGGGTCAATAGCATAAGTTATTTTATCTATAACATTTCCATATAAATTTATATCTTTAAAATAAAACCTATATAAATAATATTGATTTTCGTTATCTTCTCTAGGTATATTAACAATATATGAACCAGTACTATCATCTTTATTCATTAAAATAACTTTATCTACATCTTTATTTTTATTGTAAAAATTATTATATAAACAAAGTTCACATTTATAAGAGGTTGGAGAAAAAATTTTAAATCCTATAGAATCTTTAAAAAAGGTTACTCCAAAATCTTCTTCCACTATATTATATTTATTTAAGTAATTTCTTAAAGTAACTTTACAAGGTAGATAAGTTCTATCTGCTCTAATTTCTATTAAATCCTCTGCTTTAAAGTTAAACCCTAAATTATAAAACTCTATCATTTTCAAAGATTTATTTACTATATATTTTATATTTTTTTGTAATACACCATTTAAATATATAAAAAAATCAACATCCTCTTTAGGTGTTTTTGATAAAAAAGCTGTTATTTTATTTTCTTCATCCATTAAAGCAATTTCAATTCTAGGGTTAATATAATCTACAACTTCACTAATATCAGTTAAAATCTTATTTACTCCATGTATTATATAATAGTTTTTAGACTTACTTGATAACTTAAAACTATGAGTTTGCTCAGACCAATCATTATAAAAGTTATCTCCCCATGCCTTTCTTCTTGCTATAACAAAATCCTCATTTACAAAAGCACATATTCCAAAATCACTTTCACTTGAAAAGTTAATTTCCTTAGATGAACCTTTTTCGGAATAACTCCATAAGCTCCATTTATATCCATAACCTTCGTAATCAGAATCATTTTTAATAAAATGTATTAACTTATCATTTATTTCCTGGAAAATAATTGGAAATTTTCTTCTGTATTTTATTCCTGTTTCTATATCTTCACAATAAATAGTTAAAAATTCTTTATTAAAATCTTTCTCAACTTTAATAATATTATTTTTCAATTCTACATTTTCATAAACTTCTACTGACCAATTTATATTTTTGTATTCTTTTAACCCAAACCTAGATTCAATTAAAGCAATTAATTGAATTTCTTCTTCTAAAAAAAATTCATTAAGGGAAGCTTTTATAATTAACAATTTGTCTGCTTCATTATTTGTATATAAATCTTTCCTCATATAATATCCTTTCTAATAATTATTGAAATTAATATTCCTTATAACTATAATATGGAAAACATCTCTTTATATTATAGTTAATATTTTATAGTTAATAAACTTTTTTATATTTTATTTTATACTTATTTAAGAGTATATTAAATAAGACTAATATTATACAAATGCTTCTATTTAAATTAAACTTATTTTCATAATATCTTGCATTGGCGAATATTGTCGATACGTTTCTGAAAATATATTTCATTTTTAGATTTTATTATTGAAATATTCTTTCTTATGTTGTACAATAATTATGTAAACAATTCCAAAAAGGAATTCAAGGAGGTATATATGTTTAATAAAAAAGCTTTATCACTAATTATGGCATCTGCTCTTGTATTTCAATCACTGCCTTATACAAGGACACATGCAGATTTAACCGAGTCACAATTGTATACGTTTAAGTCATATGACTTTAACACTGATACAATAACTTATGATGAAACTAAACCTATATTATTACACAAAGATGGCCCTATTGTTACAATTCCTAATGAATTTGTAAATCCTAAGGAACAATTTAGAACAGCATGGCTATCAACAGTTGTAAATATAGATGTTTCTCCTGTTGATGACAACCCTAGTTTATCTGCAGCTGATGAGTTTAAAAGAGAGATGACTGAAACCTTAGACAAATTTGAAGAACTTAATTTAAATGCAGTTACTTTCCAAGTAAGTTCAATGCTAGATGCTTGGTATCAATCAGAAGTTGCTCCATGGTCACAATTTTTGACTAGTGGTGCTGGTAATGATTATAAAAGACAAGGTGTTGATCCAGGATTTAATGGTTTTGATCCATTAGAGTGGTTAGTTACAGAAACTCATAATAGAGGTATGGAATTCCATGCATGGTTTAACCCTTATAGAGTAACAAATCATGTTGATACAAGACCTGTATCCGAAAAACTAGCTGATCTTGCAGATAATAACTTTGCAAGATTAAACCCTGAACTTGTATATGAATTTCAAAATAAACTTTTCTTAGATCCAGGTAAACCAGAAGTAAGAGATTATGTAATTAAGCGAATAGATGAAGTTGTTAATAAATATGATGTTGATGCTATTCATTTTGATGACTATTTCTATCCATACAAATATAAAAAAGATGGACAAGATATATTCTTCCATTCTCAAGATTTAGATAAACAAACTTTCTTAGATTATAATAGAGGTTTTGGGGAATACAACACTGCAAATGCAGCTAAATGGAGAGAAGATAATATTAACATTTTAATGAGAAATATTAAATCAAAAATAACTGAAGTTAATAATGCAGAAGGTAGATCTATTCAATTTGGTATCTCACCTTTTGGTATTTGGGGTCATAGTGCAGAATATCCAGAAGGTTCTGTAACTCCAACAGGTTCTACTTCAAGCTTAAGAGATCAATTTGCAAATACTAAACTTTGGGTTGAAGAAGGAATTTTAGATTATTTAACTCCTCAAATTTATTGGGCATTTAATACAGATGTTGCGCCTTATGGTGAATTAGCAACTTGGTGGGATAGTGTATTTGAAGGTGTTAATAATTCTCACCTTTATGTAGGCCATCCTAATTATAAATATATAGATGCTTCTTGGGATGCTAATTTTAAAAACCCTCATGAACTTGCAAACCAATTAAGATTTAACCAAAAGTTAAAAAATATTAAGGGTAGTGCTTTCTTCTCTTTTAATAAACTATTGACTTATAATATTGGATCTACTGGAGATAAATTTGATATATTAAATACTGCTAATGAAATTTTACAAAAAGACTACTTAAACCTTCCAGCTAATGTTCCTGGAAAACCATGGTTAGATAAAGTAGAAACTCTTCCTGTAGTAAGCCCTACTTATACTATTGAAAATTCTTCTATAAAGTTAACTTGGGCTGATAATAATATAGATAGTAAGTTTTATGTAGTATATAGACAAGAAGGTAATTTAGATGCAGTAGATACTACAAATCCAGCTAATATAGTTGCACGTTTTGGTGCTAACATTAAAGAATATGTTGATACTAACATTGAAGCTACTAAAAACTACACTTATGCAGTTACAGTAATAGATAATGCTTCTGTTGAAAATGCTCCTTTAGTATTTAATAAAGTAGCATTAGAAGAAGAAATAGCTGTAAATAATGTTATTGATTCTATTAATAGCTTACCATCTATTTCAGCTTTAACTCTAAAAGATGCTAATGCAGTTGCTGAAGTAAGAGCTTTAGTTACAAGTTTAGGTAATGATGCTGCTGTAACTAATTTAGATGTATTAAAAGGTTTAGAAGCTAGACTTCTTGATTTAAAAGCTATAGATAATGCTATAGTTGCTATAAATGCTCTTCCTGAAGTTGATAAAATAACATTACAAGATAAAGCTTTAGTTGAAGCTGCTAGAGAATTAGTTAAATTAGCTAATGATGATGCTTCTATAACAAACTTAAGTAAACTTCAAGCTTTAGAAAATAAGTTAGTTGAATTAAATGATAAAGATAAAGACAAAGACAAAGACAAAGACAAAGACAAAGACAAAGACAAAGATAAAGGAAATAATAACCTTCCTCAAACTGGTGGAACAAACTCTTCAGTTATATTAGGATTAT
>JARIDB010000046.1 GCA_029257045.1 Clostridium sp. | reverse complement strand
ATAACAGTTACCAGCATTAAACTTAATAGATACGTCTTCAAATAGCTTACGGCCACCGAATCTTAAACCTACGTTTGATACAGTTATCACTAAAAACCGACCTCATTTCTAATTTTATTCATTTCATCATTATATCATAAACTTAACATAATTTCATTTAAAGTAAAACAAATATTTAGAAGTTTAATGGAAGTAAAGTAAAATATTTAAACTTTAATATTTAAACATATTGACAAAGCATTCCAACGCCTATATAGTTAGTTACAGGAGTGGTGAACCATATAACCAAAGATGAATAGAATATAATATATAACTCTATAAGGAGGATTGCTATGAAGTTAGATTTTAAAAGTGAAATACCAATATATATTCAGATAGCACAATCTATTGAAGATGGTATTTTAAAAGGAATATTTAAGGAAGATGAATCAATACCATCTACTACAGAAATATCTGTAAAGTTTAAAATAAATCCAGCTACTGTGGCTAAGGGATTTAATTTATTGGTAGATGAAGGCGTCATATATAAAAGAAGGGGTGTAGGAATGTTCGTGTCAAGTGGTAGTAAGGGAATATTAATACAAAAGAGAAAAGAAAGTTTTTATAACAACTATATAATAACATTAATAGAAGAGGCTAAAAGATTAAATATAACTACTAGAGATATTATAGATATGATAGAGAAGGGAGAATAGGTATGGGGTTAATAGAGATATCTAATTTAACAAAAAGATATGGAAAAAATACAGTACTTTCAAATGTATCTTTAACAATAGAGGAAAATAAGATTTATGGATTGCTTGGAAGAAATGGAGCAGGAAAGACTACGTTATTGAATCTAATAAACGATAGAATATTTCCAAGTGAAGGATCTATAACTATAGATGGAGAAAATGTAATAGAATCTGATACAGCAACAGGAAAAATATATTTCATGACAGAGCAAGACCTATATCCACAAGGACTAAAGGTAAAGGAACTATTTAAATGGACAAATGAATTTTATAATAATTTTGATATGGATTATGCCTTAAGTCTTTGTAGTAAGTTTGGACTTAATATTAATAAAAAGTTTAAAGAACTTTCAACTGGGTATTCATCAATATGTAAAATAGTTATTACTCTTGCATCTGGTGCAGAAATATTAATGTTTGATGAGCCAGTTTTAGGATTAGATGCAAATCATAGAGATTTATTTTATAAAGAGTTAGTTACGAGTTATATAGATGAACCTAAAACAATTATACTTTCAACTCATATCATTGAAGAAGTTTCAGAGATTTTAGAAAAGGTAATAATAATAAAAGAAGGAAAGGTTTTAGGCGATAAGGAAGTAGAGAGTCTTCTTAATGAAGCTTATATAGTATCAGGAGCATCAGAAAGTGTAGATAAATATATTAAATATAAAAAATGCATAAATATTGATACTATTGCTGGGTTTAAAGCTGCAACAATAATTGGGGAACTAAATAAAGCGGATAAAGATAAGATAGAAATGTTAACTTTAGAAGTTTCAAAAGTTGAACTTCAAAAGTTATTTATCTATTTAACTGGAGAGGGGGAAATTAAATAATGCAGGTGAAAAAAGTAGCCAAATATAATATTAGTAGTATGAAAAAATCAATAGCAATATTTTATTCAATATTTATTTCTATTTGTATATTAATAATAATACTTTCTAAAAGTAGTGAAGGAAATGTATCATCATCAGGGTTGGAGCTGTCTTCGGCTATATTTATATTTATTGCAGGACTAAATTTATTTAAGGAGAATTTCTATTTTGCAAAAAGTAATAATGTATCAAGAAAGAGTTATTTTTTAGGAACAATTTTATCAATGATACCAATAGTAGGAATAATGTCTATTATAGATATAGCAATAAATAGAATATATAACTTATTTGTTAAATGTCCAACTAATTATGAGATGATTTTTACAGATTATAGACTTTATAATTTTTTTGAAGATAATGCATGGATACAACAAAATGATATAAAGATACTTTTAAATACCTTTCTATTTCAAGCAGCGGTATATTTGATGTTATTTACATTAGGTTTTATAATAAATATGATTTACTATAAATGTAACAAGTTTATGAAAACAGTAGTATCTGTTACTCCGGTAATGTTAATTATATTATTTAATATACTTGCATTTAACTTTCCATATGAATCAAAAAAAATAGGTAAGTTTTTATTATATATATTTGGATTTGATACTAGGAATCCATATATGGCTATAACAACATTTATAATTTTGTTTATAATATTAGCAGCAATTGCATATTCATTAATAAGAAAAATGGTAATAAAAGAAAGATAATAAAAGATAGAAGTCTAGCAACTAGACTTCTATTTTTTTTATAGAAATTATTTAAATTCATTAAGGTAAGAATCCAGATAAGAATCAAGGTTTTTAGTATTTATACCATTAAATTCATCGTTCTTTGATTTATAAAATTCACCATCAACAAAGTAAAAATAAGTGGCTGTAGGATCTTTTAAATTATACCTATATATAGCTATGTCTAGGATTCTAGAATCTGTGTTATTTGATATAGGTTGATAGTTAATTAAATAGGAGGGGTCACCTAGTTCTTTAGTTAGTTTTTCTAGAGTATAGCCATCATATTTTTCTAATTCTAAACGTTCATCTAAATTTTGATCAACATTTTCTGTGAATTTATATTGGTAATTATCATCTGAATACATAGTACTACTTGTCGTACTTGTCTTTATGGCGCTAAAATTAAATACTCCGAAAGTTATAAGTAATATAGGAAAAATTAAAACTGAAATTAAGACTAAGAAAAAAATAAGCTTTTTCATAAAAAACCTTCAAATTTCAAATTATAAGGTAATAATAACGTATTATACAAAAAAAGTAAGTCAAATAAATATAAAAAAGTATCAGTAAGGGTGTTACTAATACTTTTATAATAGCAAATATATTTAAAATTATTTTACATAATGTTAAAACTTATATTATATAGAAAAATACTGATATAAAGTGACAAAGGCTACCCAGCATTATAAATATATGAAATATCTCATGGAATCCAAAAACACCAAAGGTTAATTTTTTAGGTTTAATTCCATAAATTACTCCA
>JARIDB010000162.1 GCA_029257045.1 Clostridium sp. | reverse complement strand
ATAACAGTTACCAGCATTAAACTTAATAGATACGTCTTCAAATAGCTTACGGCCACCGAATCTTAAACCTACGTTTGATACAGTTATCACTAAAAACCGACCTCATTTCTAATTTTATTCATTTCATTATTATATCATAAACTTAACATAATTTCATTTAAAGTAAAACAAATATTTAGAAGTTTAATGGGAGTAAAGTAAATTATTTAAATAAAAGAAATATAATAAAAAATAGAAGTCTAACATCTAGACTTCTATTTTCTTTATAAAAGTTATTCAAATTGATTATAGTATATAGAAAAATACTGATATAAAGTGACAAAGGCTACCCAGCATTATAAATATATGAAATATCTCATGGAATCCAAAAACACCAAAGGTTAATTTTTTAGGTTTAATTCCATAAATTACTCCACCTATTGTATATAAAACTCCACCTAATACTAATAAGAATAAACTTTCAAAGCTTAAGGTATTAGATAAGGGTTTTAGCATAAAAACTGCAGCCCAGCCTAAAATTATATAAAGAGCAGTTTGCAACCATCTTGGTGAGTTAAACCAAATTAATTTAAATAATATGCCTAAAAGGCCTAAAGTTGAAATAACTATAAAAAATATATTACCTTTATAATTACTTAAGGATATTAAGCAATAAGGTGCATAAGACCCTGCAATTAAAACGAAGATCATTGAATGGTCTAATTTCCTTAAATTTAAAATTATATTATCCTTAGTTTTAATTCCGTGGTAAGTTGATGAAGTCAAATACAGTAAACAAAGGCTTACACCAAATATTATTACTGAAGCTAATCCTATAGCATTTAAATCATTGGATATACCTTTAAATATCATTAATATTAAAGCAATAATGGATAAAAGAAATCCTATTCCGTGGGTTAAGCTATTTACTGGTTCTCTTAAATTTTTTGAAAATTTATTCATTAATATATTCACCTCTCAATATGTAGTTATCAAAACTACCTTCTGTTACAATTATATTAATAAATATTTAATAGTATGTCAATATCTAAATAAAGTTAAAATTATTAAATAAATTAATATTAGTATAATTACCTTGAAATATCTTATTAATACTAGTATATTTAAATATAGGAATTACAGTAGGTAGTTAATGAAACTACATGGAGGTTTTATGGAATTAGATGAAATAAAAAAAGAGTTCAAGGAGTTAAATTTAGAAAATCAATTAGAAATTGAAGAAATTCCTCAAATAGATTTATATATGGATCAAGTTATTCAATTATTTGATGGAAAGTTTAATGACTCTAAGAGGAATGAGGAAGATAAAGCGCTTACTAAAACAATGATTAATAATTACGCTAAAGGTAAGCTATTAATGTCTGTTAAAAATAAGAAGTATAGTAAAGAACATCTAATCCTTATGAGTCTTATATATAACTTGAAAGGATCTTTATCTATAAATGATATAAAGAGTTCCTTAAATAAGATAGTTAAAACCCTAGACAATGATGAACAATACCCTATTAGGAATTTGTATAAGTCATATTTAGATATTTATAAGAACGATTATAATTTTGTTGAAGAATCTTTAGAAGAAAAAGTTAAAGAGGTTGAAGGAATATTTGAGGGTAAGGATTTTGATGAATTTGAATTTAACTTCTTACTTATGGGTTCTTTCATTAACATGAGCAATATGTATAGAAAAATGGGAGAAAAATTAATAGATAATTATTTTAACAAACTAAAGTAACTTTAGTAATACTTGGAGGTAATATGAAAGACTTAAAAAGTATAGAGGAAAAAATTCTCGATAGGGCCTTATATCTTTTTGGAAAAAATGGATCTACTAAGGTACCTGTTAGAAGTATAGTAAAAGAAGCAGGAGTTAATATTGGAGCTATAAATTATTATTTTGGAACTAAAGAAAACATGCTTTTAAATGTAAAAGAATTTTACATAGATAATATAGAGAAGGCCTACTCTCCTTTATATGATGAAGAATTAGATGATGAAGAAAAGATAATAGAGTGTGCAAATGAGATCATAGAGTATTCTTTAAGATATCCAGGGGTTTTAGTAATGAACAAGGAAGCTTTGTATGCTGAAAAGAAAGATGAAATTGATATTAAAATAATAGAATCTATGAAAGAAGTTAATGAAAAGTTAGATAATATTTTGAAAAAGGTATTAGGTTTTGAAGATGAAGATTTTAAATTTAACAAAACTATATTTATATCGTCTATTGTTTACCCTTTTATGGATGAAACAGAAGAGGTTTTTGACAATGAAATAAAATATTGTAAAGATAAAAGAATTGAATATATTAAATATATTATTAATTCCATAAAGAAAAAGTAGAGCAATTATATAATCACTCTACTTTTATATAAAATATATTAAAAAATAAAAAATAAAACAATTTGTTTGAAATATATTGTCTTTATTTTAACAATGTTATATAATAAAAGAAACAAACATTATTAATATTTTAAATTATTGGAGGTATCTTTTATGGAATTTAATAATCTTTTCAGTTCAATCAAAATTAGGGGATTAGAAATTAAAAATAGAATTATATTCCCAGCTATGGGGACTAAAATGGTAACAGAAGATAAGGAACCACAAGATAGACTTTTAGGATATCATGCAGCTAGAGCTAGAGGTGGAAATGGATTAAATATAACAGAAGTATGTGCAGTTTATAGTAAAGCCGCACCAAAAGGTTTCTTAGATATATCTAATGATAAGAGGATTCCGGGATTAAAAAGATTAGCTGATTCAATCCATGAAGAAGGTGGTCTTGCTGCAGTTCAGTTATGGCTTGGTGGAATGGCTGTAATGCATGGAGATCCAACATCTATGGCAGTTATACCAAGTGATATAACATTACAAAATGGATATGTTATAAAGGGAGCTACTAAAGAAACCTTAGAAGAATGTATAGAAGCTTTTGGACAAGCAGCAAGAAGAGCAGTTGAAGCAGGATACGATACAATGGAGTTTCATGCAGGACACAATTACACACCACATGCTTTCTTAAGTGGTGCGTTTAATAAAAGAAATGATGAATTTGGTGGAAGCTTAGAAAATAGAGCCAAATTTGCTCTTGAATGTATAAGATCAATAAGAAAAAATATACCAGAAGATATGCCATTATTTATGAGAGTAGATGCTCATGATGATAATGTGGAAAATGGATTATCAATAGAAGATGTAATTCAGTTCTGTAAATGGGCTAAAGAAGCTGGAGTAGATGTTCTTGATGTATCAAGAGGAAACTTCTCAAGTGCAGCTATAAAATACGAAGTACCTCCAGTAGATTTAGCAAGAGGTTTTAATGTTGATAATGCTACTAAAATAAGAGAAGCAACAGGAATGTTAACAGTAGCGGTTGGAAGAATTAATGATCCAGAGCAAGCTGATGAAATAATAAGAAATAATAGAGCAGATATGGTTGTAATAGGAAGAGCTCAACTTGCAGATGCAGAGTTCTGTAATAAAGCTAAAGCTGGAAATGTTGATGATATAATACGTTGTGTTGGTTGTAACCAAGGTTGTTATGATGGATATGTATCTCCAGAGATACCATTTATAACTTGTATGAGAAACCCTGAATTAGGTAGAGAATTAGAATACAAATTAACTAAAACAGAAAAATCAAAGAAAGTTTTAGTTATTGGTGGAGGGGTTGCAGGATTAGAAGTTGCTATAGAACTTAAAGATAGAGGACATAATCCAATTATTTGTGAAGCTTCAGATTCCTTAGGAGGACAATTTGTTCTTGCAGGAGCAGCACCAAGAAAAGAAGAAATGAAAGAAGCTGCTTTAGCTATGGGAGAAATGGCAAAGCGAAAAGGCATTGAAATAAGACTTTCAACTAAGGTTAACAAAGAAGTTATTGAAGAGATAAACCCAGAAGAAGTTGTAATAGCAGTAGGATCAGCTCCTATGATGTTAAATGTTAAGGGTGGAGACTTAGGTCATGTAACTAACTCACATGATGTTTTAGCTGGAAAAGAAAAAGTTTCAGGAGACGTTGTAGTTGTAGGCGGAGGATTAGTTGGACTTGAAGTAGCAGAATATTTAGCAGGAAACGTAGGAAAGATAACAGTTGTAGAAATGTTAGATCAAGTAGCTAAAGATTTAGGAGACCTTAGAAAAATCTGTGTTATGGAAAGTTTATATAAAGAAGGAATAACAACTATTACTAATGCTAAATGTACAGAAATAAAAGAGAAATCAATAATTATAGACAAAGATGGAAAATTAGAAGAAATAAAATGTGATTCAGTTATTATTGCAATCGGAGCAAGATCTCGTGACTACTCAGACTTAAAAGAAGTTTGCGAAGGAAAGAATATTCCATTCCATGTAATTGGGGATGCAGTAAGGGCTAGAAGAGCACTAAATTGTGTACAAGAAGCAGCAGATGTAGCAAGACAAATTTAATATATTTTAAAAGGTTTGTATAATGATAGGTTATCTTATTGTTATGCAAGTCTTTTTTATGTAATGATATAATTTATATTAATAATACCTATGTTATATTAGAAATTATATTGAAAAATTTGATTATCTTCTTCTTTTAGTCCATAGTAGGTTATAATATTTATGGCAAAATAGAATATAAGGGATGGAGAGATTATATATGGGGAAGACATATAAAATACAAAGACCTAAATTTATAGATGAGCTTGAAGAAATAAATAGAGTGGAAGAAGAAATAGCTATATCTGAAAAACTACAAAATAAAATAATAGAAAATGTAGAAGTAGATTATCTAAATGAAAAGGGATTAACTATAGATTCCTGTATGTTTAAGAATTCTATATTTAATAAGTGTTCATTACAAAATATAGATTTATTAGACTCTATATTTGAAAATTGTGATTTATCTAATGTAGATTTTAGTAGTGGGAGTATTCATAGAGTAGAGTTTATTAATTGTAAACTACTTGGAGCAAAGTTCGATGATTGTAATATAAAGGAAGTATTATTTAGTAAATCAAATGGTAAATATATAAATCTTTCTTTTTCAAAGATTAAGAGTAGTCTTATTAAAGAATGTAATTTTTCTGATGGGGTTTTCCAACAAGTAAAATTAGATAAGGTTAGTTTTAATGAGACAGATTTAACTAATTCTTATTTTAATAAAACAACTTTAAATAAAATTGATTTTACAACTTGTGATATTACAGGAATAGATGCTGAAATAGAAGATTTATCAGGAATAATAGTTAATACTATGCAGGCATTAGATTTAACTAGACTTATGAATATAGTAATAAAGTAAAAATAAAAATAGAGAATGAAGTTTTTGGTCCTGCTATGAGATTACTAGGGTATTTTTTACAATTAAGGCGAATAAGTCAGCTAAGGTAGAGGAAAGCCCAGGTGTATATAAAGAGTATGTATATGATAGCACTAAAGATGCTGCATATAGAGCTTTTGCAAGATATATATACAACTTAAAATAAAAACAGGATAGAGGGTATAATTACCCTCTATCCTGTTTTTATTCAATTAAATATTCAATTGAATTTATATCGTATTAATTGTTATGTTTGATAATGTTTATAAATTAGTATTTAAAATAAAATGCAATACCAAACAATGCCCACCATGATACGTATAAAAAAATCATAATACAACATATGATACATAGAACCTTAAAGGTTGCACTTACCATAGATTTGCTTTTGAAATTAAATAGAGAGATAAATATTCTAATTGGGAAAAGTAAAAAAAGCAATATGCCAACAAAAAGTGTTAAACCCTTTATATCGAAATTTAAAATTTTTTTAATATCTACAGAATCATTTCCTAGAATCAACAATAGAACAAAAGATGATGCCAATGCAACAAGGATAATATCATATACGAATTTTTCTTTTTTCGTCGATGTAGAATTGTGTAAAGGCTTTACTTTGTTCATGTAAGAATCCTCCTATGCCAAGTTTAATGAATACCTAATAAATGGATTAATATTAATTCAATTATAACATCTTAATAGTGCAGTCTTATAGTTACCTAAGTTTATTTAAATCAAATACGTAAATATATTATTCATTTTCGTTAATTAATTTTCTTTTTTTTCTTAAATTCAATCGTAACGTAGCAGAGAATGGTTAGTCCTAACATATATATCGGAACTCCAATATACGAAGCTTTCAACATTTTATATCCTATTAAAGTATGTATTATATATTGAAAAGGTAGTGTTGTAATA
Organism: Clostridium sp.; assembly: GCA_029257045.1. Lineage (GTDB taxonomy): Bacteria > Bacillota > Clostridia > Clostridiales > Clostridiaceae > Clostridium. The sequence goes on along the minus strand of JARIDB010000162.1, from coordinate 1,450 downwards.
AGTGAGATTACAGTCATTAAAGGGAAAACTCCTTCTTTAGGTGTAAAATCAATGAAAAGACTTAAATTTAACAGTACAAATATAAGCAAAAACATTATTACCCTTAAGAAAATCAAGATTGATTTAAAATGAACTTTAAATATCTTTGTTAAAACTAAGAATGTTAATGTGAAAGCAATTAAACTATATATAAAATCTGGATTTGGAATATAATCATATTCAATTGTTAAATGCTCAACAAAACCACTTATAATAGTTGATATAAAATAAATTATAATTATTTTATATAAATCTTTAATCTTTTTTATTTTTTTCATGCAAGGATTCTCCTCTAATCTTATAGTATATAAATGCTCCTGCTCTTATTATAATATCTATAACAATAAATATTAAAAATAAATTTAGAGCTAGTATCCCCCAGAAATACGAAGTTGCAGTACGGCTAGTATGAGTACCATTAATATCCCATATGTCGTTGAGGTTTCTACCAACTTCAATTGCTTCAAATCTTAATTCATCATATTCGGTAAGTTCTTCTTTGAAATAGCCATACACTACAAAATTAAAGTCTAGACCTTTAGAAAGATGTTTTCTATCTTTGTTAGGTATAGATTCATTATAGGATACGTGTATATATGGTCCACTTTTTTTAACTTTTTCTTTTGCTCCATTTCTTGTATCTTTATCTAATGTATCAATATATCTATTAAGACTATTTTTCCCTTCTTCATCAGTTACTCTATCAGCACTAGGACTTCCTGTACTTATTTCTAACCTTGCAAAAGAAGGATTATCACGATTAGATTCTATAATAGGTTTCATTTTAACTTCTTTTACTACATAGGGCCCTAAATTCATAATAACAATAAGTGGAAGTAATATAAATAGTATCTTTTCTATACTATACAATTTAAATTTTGTTTTCATAAACATTCTCCTATTAAATAAATAATTATCAACTTAACTGATTTATAACAATATATAATGATTAATAATTCTATTATAAATACTGTTAAATAAATAGTTTCTCTTTAGTGAAAAAGTATATTATAATCATCAAACTTTCACTTTATATAGTTATTAATATTACACCATTTATTGTAATAATTAAATAAAAATTTTAAAAATATAAGTTTGATATAATTAAAAAGGTGTATAAGAATAATTTTGTTATTTGTTTTTATTAGCTTATTAATAGATAGAATACTATTTAAAATATTAAAAATAATAACAAATACTTTTAGTAGTTTATTTTAGGCTCTTCTATGGAAAAAAGTCTTGAAAAAAACTATAATAGAAAAAAGAATAATACTTAAGGGGCAGGGAAAATGAATTATAGAGATAAGATAAAAGATTACAAGAGAATAGTTGTAAAGGTTGGGACATCAACTTTAACTTATGAAAATGGGAAAATAAATTTATCAAGAATAGAAAAACTTACAAGAACTTT
>JARIDB010000141.1 GCA_029257045.1 Clostridium sp. | reverse complement strand
TATAAGGCATACTTCTCTCCAATATACTTTGGTGTTATACCTCTTGCTTTAACATAATCTATTGGAAAATGTGTTATTGAAATTAATGCTAACTGATATAAAGTAGCATTATAATTCATTAAATACGAAACAACCATTATCCCAAAGGAATATAAAATAGAATGTATAAACAAAACATAATTATCTTTACCTTTAGCTTCTGCTAAATGTGGAGTTTGAAATAAATAATCTCCAACTGCATGACCCATTAAAATAAACAAAATATTTTCTATTATAATCTCACCTCTATTTATTTATTAATAAATTATGACCTAGTTGAATTAATTACTTTTTTATCACCTTCGCATATAACTCTTATTATTCTTTCTGAAACATCACTTATTAATTTTTTAGAGTCTTTAATACTATCTTCTAATGTCATAGGTCTATTTACTATACTAAAAATACTTGTGAACCCATGATTATAAAGTTCATCGTAGCCTTCACCAATTTCTCCACAAATAGCTATTACAGGTAGTCCATATTTTTTAGCTTCTTTTGCTACTCCATAAGGAGCCTTACCAAATTTTGTTTGAAAATCAATTTTCCCTTCACCTGTGAATACTACATCTGCACTTTCAATCACCTTTTGTAGACTTGTTTCATTTATTACAATATCAATACCACTTTCTAAATTTCCACCTATAGCTAAAAATGCTGCACCACTACCACCAGCTGCACCTGATCCTGGAATATTTAAGACGTCTATATTGAATTCATTTCTTATTATTTTTGCATATTGATTTAATGCTTCATCTAATAATTTTATATCTTCCTTATTAGCACCTTTTTGTGGCCCAAAAACATGGGAGGCTCCATTTAAACCACATAATGGATTATCTACATCACAAGCAACCTTAATGTTACATTCTGAAATCTTTTTATTAAAATTCTTTTTGTCAATACTATGTAATTCCTTTAAAGCCTCTCCTCCCTCTGGAATATCTCTACCTTCTTCATTTAAAAATCTTATACCTAATGCTCTTAACATTCCTGCTCCACCATCATTTGTTCCACTTCCTCCAATGCCAACTATTATGTTTTTGCATCCTTTTTCAATTGCATCATTTATTATTTGCCCGGTTCCATAAGTTGACGTAATTAATGGATTAAGTTCATTCTTATTTAGCAAATTTATCCCTGATGCCGCTGCCATTTCTATAATAGCTGTATTTTCATCTCCAAGTATTCCATAAAAAGAATCTACTTCCCTTAATAATGGATCACATACCTTTAAATTTATTATTTTTCCCCCTGTTGCATCTACCAATGCTTGAACTGTACCTTCTCCACCATCTGCCACAGGCACTTTCACTACTTCTATATTTTTACTATATCTATTTATCCCTTCTTCAATACAATTTGCTACTTCCATTGCCGTTAAACTTCCCTTATACGAATCTGGTGCTATTATTACTTTCATATGCTCACCACCTTTTATGCTAATATTGTCTACACTCTAAATGGTAAACGTTTGCAAATATCTATTCAATGTGTTTAGATTATAATAATTTAAAAGTTTTCACTCTGTTTTTTGTTTCAAGTGCACAAAAAAAGTGGTCTAATTCTTGCTAAATAAAAAAGATAGTAGTGATTAAGTCATTTATAACATAATCTCTACTATCTTTTTTTACTAAACTATACAATAAATTTTGCAATTAAATTTCTTTATTTATTTCCATTAAACCATCTTCATATATAAGTATCCCTAAATATAATTTAGCACATTCATATGGCTGTGCTAAGTCTAAACCATATAAATCTTTAAATTTATTTAGCCTATACATTATTGTATTTCTA
>JARIDB010000016.1 GCA_029257045.1 Clostridium sp. | reverse complement strand
GAATGACGGGATATAAATGTAGAATATCATTCACTTGTTTAGTTTTATCTCCGCGAATGACGGGATATAAATGTAGAATATCATTCACTTGTTTAGTTTGGTAATAGCCCCTATAAAAGGGGCTATTATTTTTGGGGGATTAGGGATGAATTTAGTTAAAGTAAAAGATAACTTCTATAATGAATGTATAAAAAAGGGTACGACGAAAGAATTAATGTTTAATGAAAAAGGTAGACCTTGTGTTTTAATTGTAAGATTAAAATATAAGTCCAAGCAGAGAAAATTTATAGTTCCATTGAGATCAAATGTAGCAGCTTCAGCACCGAGTTGGCAGTATTTCCCTTTACCTCCTAATAATAATACTCGGTCAGGAAATAAGCATGCGATCCACTACATAAAATTATTTCCTATAACGAATAAATATATCGATAAGTATAATATAGAGAATAATGATTTCTTGCAAATGATTGATGATAAAATAACTAGTAATAAAAAAGAAGTAGTCGATAAATGCCAAGAATACTTATCAAACTATGAGATGGGTAAAGGTCATTCAATGACACCAGATATTGATGGTATATTAGAGTGGTTAGAAGATGAATAAAATGTATGTATAAACATAATTTGTATAAAAAGTAAAAATGAAAATTTAAGAATAAAAGATTAATAGCCTTTATATATTATAATGAGCTATTATTTTTTTATCTTATATGAGTAACAATATAAATATTGATTATTGGGTTACTTAAACTAATAACATATGCAAATGAATAAAATCGAAAAATCGAACTTAATATTGATATGGAGAACTGTACCATAAGTAATGATATATTTACAAAACCTCAACTATAACTTTTAATGAAGTTGAGGTTTTTTATTGTGTGCCCAGCATGGGCAACAACTTGGCGGTGAAAGTCCGCTGTGGGCTTGGTAGTGGGAACCACTAGCAACTTCAGTAACTAGCTCCTTCAGAAAATATCCCAGAGCATGTAAACAAATTGAGAACAATTTGTTTTGCTATTTTATTTAAGAATATTTTTGAATATCATAGAGGATGAAAGATAAATAATAATTTATTTCATTGTTTGATAAGTGATAACTATTTTACTAGGGAATAACTAGAGAATTATTCATACAATGTTATTGTTAGTATTAGTAAAAAAGAAGTAAATTTTGATATTACTAACAGTAGTTCCTTTCCACAACATTTAAATATCCACGAAAATCTAAGTATTGTATTTTCGTGGATTATTTTTATATATAGATTTAATAATTATGTGTATTAATATGATATAATTTACATAAAAGAAAATATTATACTTTTAAAAGAAGAGAGGTATAGAAGAAATTAACGATAATAAATAAAAGGATATATTTTGATAATAGCAAGACAATTATGAGAGTGATGGGGGGGAAGGAAGTATTGGTGATAAGTAAAAAATCTAAAGCTGTATACATAATTTTAGCTATATTATTTGGGGTCTTTGGAGTTCATCAATTTTATTTGAAAAATTATAAAAAAGCAATAATTTATTTTCTTTTTTCTTGGACAGGAATACCATATTTATGTGCAATATGTGATGCTATTAGAGTAAATAAAATATTTAATAATTTATATAGATATAAAGATGAAAATTATACAGTATTACAGAAAAAGAATGAAGATATAGAAAGTAAAGAAGAACTAGGAAAAATATTTAAAAAGCAGATTAAAATAGAAAAAAGTAATTGTAATGATGATGTGATAGATAAAAAAATATTAATTAATGATTTTTGCAACATATTAACTAAAGTATGTAATAGAGAAAATATAAGTAAAAAAGAAGAGAGAGAAGAAACAGTATCATTTGAAAACAAAAACGAAATAAGATATCATAATGAAAATTTATCTGAAAATAATATTACTCTAGAAAAAAGTAATTGTAATGATGATGTAATAGATAAAAAAATATTAATCAATGATTTTTGCAATATATTAACTAAAGTATGTAGTAGAAAAAATATAAGTAAAAAAGAAGAGAAAGAAGAAACAGTATCATTTAAAAACAAAAACGAAATAAAATATCATAATGAAAATTTATCTGAAAATAATATTAATCTAGAAAAGAGTAATTGTAATGATGATGTAATAAATAAAAAAATATTAATCAGTGATTTTGGCAACATGGTTGCTAAAGTATGTGATAGAAAAACTATAAATAAAATTGAGAAAAAAGAAGAAAAAATATCATTTGATAACAAAAATAAATTTAAAAATATTATTGAAAATCTATCTGGCAATAATAGATTTTATAATGAAAGTGATATTATTTTAGAAAAATATAAACATTTAATTACACGAGATTATATAAAATGTTCAATTCATGAAATTATTGGTAATAAGAAAAACGGTAATAAAATGATATCTATGGAGCTAATTACTGATAGTACTAAATTTATAAAAGACTCAGTTAAGTATTCAAATACAAGGGGACAAAAGTGTAGTTTTAAACCTTTAATGTGTTATTGGACTACTTTTGATAAATTAGATGCTAAGCAGAAGAAGTGGTACTTTTATTGGAGAGAAAATGTATTAAAAGGTAACTACATAGATACGGATTTGAGTTATATTATTCTGTTTGTTTATGAATTGTTAAATTATTCTTTTAATGATAATGCAGCCTTTAATATAAGTATGTTGGAACGTTTATATGATGCATATCTTGATAGATATAAAAAGTTAGAAAGATATATTAAACCATGGATAAGTGATTTTTTGCTTGAACTTGGAGAAGTATCAATTGGTGAAAAAGATTACAATGTTGAAGATAAGATATATATAAATTTAAATGTAAGTAATGATTTAATAGATAAGATTAGTATAACAAGCTGGAAGCCATTTATTCAATATAATGAAACTAAGTTTTTTGAAGCTAATAAATATAAAGTTTATAAGGTATTTAAAAAGAATATGCTTATTTTAAATAATTTTTACTGTGAAAAAGGTACTTCAGTTTTAAAAGAATGGTTTGATGAAAAAGAAAAGTCCACCAATTTATATTTATATAATTCTGCTGTTATTGGAAGAGAAGTAAAAATAAAAAATATAAGCTATATAAAGCATGAGCCAAAAGCGAAAATGTATCATCAGATTACTCAGATTTTTAGATTGAGTGAAAATATAGTGCGTAATCAGATGAATGAAAATAGAAAGATTAAAGTTGAAATTAATCAGATCCCAGAAGGATATGTAGAATATTTAGATATTGTATTAGGGGACTTAAAAGTGGATGAAAAAATAAAAAATAGGTTTAAGAATGTTAAAAACAAGGAAAAAGATAATTCAGTTGAAATACCTAAGAGAGTTTATAATGAAAAAATAGATAAAAAACCTGAAATAAGCTTTGATGATGAATTAATAAATAATATAAGTAGTGAAGGAGATAGTTTAATAGAATTATTTAATCAAGAGTATGATGATAAATTAAGTAATGAAGTACTTTTTAAATTGAAAGAAGAAAAAAATTATATGAATGGGTTAATATCTAAAGAAGAATTATCAGAAGATAATGAGATAGTGAAAATATCTAAGAGCATTGCTACTGAAAAAGTAGATGAAAAATCTAAAATAAAGTTTAATGATAAATTAGTAAATACTATCAGAAGTGAAGGAGATGCTTTAATAGAATTATTTAATGAGGAGTATGGTGATAAACTAAAAGATGATATCCATTTAAATTTAAAAAAAGAGAATAAGCAGAAAGAAAAAAAAGATATAAATGAATTATTTTTTAAAGAAGATTTATCAGTAGATGTAGATAGCTTTATTAAATCACTTACTAATATAGAAAAAAGATTTATTTGTAAATTTAAAAATCTTGAAATATATACTAAGAATGCGATGGAGTTTAGTAAGGAAAATGGAAAGATGGCTTCTATGCTAGTAGATGGGATAAATGAAAAGTCTATGGAATCTCTAGAGGATATATTCATAGAATTGATAGATGAAAAATACACTATTTATGAAGATTATAGAAATGTTGCTAAAGAAATTAGGAGGGGAAATTAAGTTGCAGATTAAGAAGAGAGATTCATCAGCTATATTAAAGTCTTTATCAGGTGGTGTTGTGCCTAATAGAGGATTGCAATATGTTATGGTTGGAAGAAGTGAAGAGGTTAGACAAATAATAAGTGAGCTAAAAGAGGTTAAGGAAGGTACATCATTAATTAAATTTTTAATTGGTAGATTTGGATCAGGAAAAACTTTTATGCAAGCTATGATTCAAAATGTAGCATTTAAAGAAAAGTTTGTTGTTACAAAGGCTGATTTTACTCCAGAAAGAAGATTATATGGAAGTGATGGAAAAGCAAAATCTTTATATACAGAAATAACTAAAAATTTATCGATAGCAACAATGGTTGAAGGTAATGCATTAGAAATAATATTAGAAAAATGGATAAATGAAGTACAAATGAATGTTGTTAATGAAAAAGAATATGGATGTGTAGATTTTAATAATGAGAATTTTGTTAAAGATGTAAAGAGAAAAATTAATTCAATTGTTACATCTATTGATGAATTAATTGGTGGATATGACTTTGCAAGGATATTAAATATTTATTTTGAATCTTACATAAAGGAAGATGAAGAAAGAAGAAGGTGTGCATTACGTTGGCTAAGAGGAGAATATTCTACTAAAACTGAAGCAAGACAAGATTTAGGGGTAAGGGATATTATAAGTGATAATAACTATTATGAATATATTAAAGTTTTAGTTAAATTTGTTAGACAAATAGGTTATTCAGGATTAGTAATTAATTTAGATGAGGCAATTAACTTATATAAAATTAATCATCCACAAACAAGAGAAAAGAATTATGAAACTATTTTAAAAATATTTAATGATATTCTTCAAGGTAATTTGGAAGGATTGTATATAACTTTTGGAGGTACATTAGAATTTTTAGAAGATGAAAGAAAAGGATTGTTTAGTTATGAAGCATTAAAAAGTAGATTAAGAGGGAATAAATTTGAAACGGATGAATTTAGGGATTTATCACAACCAGTTATTAAATTAAAACCTTTAAGTTATAGTGAACAGTTTGTTTTATTACAAAAGCTTAGAGAAATACATTCAGTAAATTATGGATATACAAGTGATATAATTGATGAAGAGATAAAGAATTTTATAACAGTAGAATACACACGGCCAGGAGCTCAAGAAAGAATAACTTCCAGAGATATAATTATAACATTTTTAGGAGCACTAGATATTTTACATCAAAATCCTAACTATGATAGAACTAAGATATTTGGAGATAAATCTAAGGTTCCTCAAGTAGAGGAAAATAGTACCGATTTAATTAATAATAGATTTAAAAAGTCTTATCAATAGGGGTAAAAGTCATGGATTCATTTAATATGTTATCTGAAAAGATGAAAAATAAAATATGGGATATGGAGTGGAATGAATTTACTGATATTCAAAACAAATCTATTCCGAAAATAATCAATACAATTAAAGATATAATTATATCATCATCTACAGCTTCTGGAAAAACAGAAGCTGCATTTTTACCTATATTAACTTTGGTTGAGAAGACAGCTAGAACTTCAATTAAAGCAATATATGTTTCTCCGTTAAAGGCTCTTATTAATAATCAATTTAATAGAATTGAAAATTTCCTTTCTAGTCTAGATATTAATGTTCATAAGTGGCATGGAGATGTCAGTTCTTCAAGGAAAAGTAAAATTTTAAAAGAGGGAACAGGAATATTGCAAATTACACCGGAATCTTTAGAAAGTTTGTTTATTAATAAGACGAATTATTTAGGTAGGTTATTTAAAGATGTTGATTTTATTATTATTGATGAAATTCATGCGTTTTTAAATAATGCAAGAGGCGTACAATTACGATCACTAATTAGTAGAATTGAAGAATATTCATTAAATAAAATTAGAATTATAGGACTATCTGCAACAATATCAAATTATGATTTTATAAAAAGGTGGGTTAGATATGATGATATTGAAAATGTTGAGATTATAGAAGAAAGTAAGAGTAATAAAGCATTAAATTATTCCCTTATGCATTTTGAAAATGGAAAAGATTTTAAAATGCCGATGGAATTTTATGAGGATATTAGAGAATTAACTAGAAATATGAAAGCAATAATTTTCTGTAATAGCAGAGGAGAAGTTGAGGAAATGACAGTTATGCTAAATAGATTGGCTATAAGAGAAGGAATAGAAGAAACGTATTATCCTCATCATTCTTCAATCGATAAAAGTGAACGTGAATTTGTGGAGAAAAAGATGCTAGAGTCAGATACTCCTAGAACAATTATTTCAACAAGTTCACTAGAATTAGGCATAGATATTGGCGATTTAGAGCTTGTAATTCAGGTTGATACTACTAATACAGTATCTTCTTTGAAACAAAGACTTGGAAGGTCAGGACGAAAAAAAGGCGAAGAGCAGTATCTGCAGTTATATACTAGTAGTAATGAAAGTTTGATCCAATCAATTGCTGTAATGGAATTACAATTAGAAAAGTGGGTAGAACCATCAGAAGGGTATAAAGCATCATATGACATATTATTTCATCAAATATTATCAATATGCTGTGAGAAAAATGGAATAACTAAAGAAGAGTTATTGGATAAAATTGAGTTAAATAAAATTTTTAATTCTTTAAAATTAGAAAATATTATTAAGCTGATTGATTATATGATAGAAAGTGATTATTTGGAATGTATACATGGAAGCTTTGAAGTGATAGTCGGCTTAACTGGTGAAAAAATTTTAAGGAGTAAAGAATTCTATGGAGTATTTATGACACCTATAGAATATGAAGTTATAAATGTTCATAAAAAGATAGGGAAATTAGAAAAGAATGTTTCAATGACACCTGGAAGTAATGTTATTTTAGCAGGTAAGCTATGGACAATAGAAGAGATTAATGATAGTAAAAAGAATATATATGTATCCAAGGCTGCAAACGCAAAACGACCTATTTTTAGAGGAGGACTCATTAAATTTCATAAAGTAATAGGATATAAGATGATGGAAATATTATGTGATGATAAAAAAATTGATTATATAGATGAAAAGGCAAAAGATATTCTAGAAGATATGAGAATGTCATATAAAATAGTGATGGCCAATAAAGGCCAAAGGATAATATGGCAGCAGGAAGACAAAATGGTTTTTGCAACATTCACTGGAACTGAAATTTATAGAACTATTGCATGGATGTTAAGAGTTGTTGGTGTTGAAGTGGTAAGAATAGATATTATAGGTAATATAATTATAAGAAAAGATAATATAATTGAGAAAATTGAAGAAATGAAAAATAAAAAGTGGAGTGTAAAAGAAATATTTAAAATTACTCGAGAAAATGAATTATTTGTATCGAAGTATTCAGAATATTTACCAGAGGATTTAAGAATATTAATGCATATAGAACAAGAAATAAATTTAGAAGGAGCTATTGATTATTTAAAAGAATTTAAATTTATACTTAGGTAAATTATTAAGTGATTTCGTATCACATAAGCTGATAACTAAAAAGATTATTGGGACAAAGATAAATTAAATTGTATGTTTTAACTAATGAAACAAATGAAATAGAATTATAATAAAAGATCCTCTCATAGCTAGACTATAAGGGGATTTGTTATTATATAAATTTTGTTTAATATTAAGATTTCTCTGGAATAGTAGTAACTTTTGCAAAATTTGACATGAAAATGACTTTATTATAAGATTTCAATATATGGTTACTTTTGTAAAAATATATAATTATATTACGAATAGAAATATCTTTGGTTTATAGGGGAGAGGTATAAATGGGAATATTAGATAGATTAAGGGAACCTGTATTTTTAAAAGAAAGCAGCAAGGCTACAGAAGATATTGAAAGGTTAAAGGAATTAGAGCCTAAATTAAATGATGAAATTTTTTACAGATAAGTTATTTGAAAATTCATATAAAACAGTAGTAGTTTTATCTAATCCTAAAACTATACTTAACTCAAAATTTGCAAAAAAAGAAATAAAAAATAAAGTTATTAGGACAGATCAATTAGTTAGTTATATAAAAGATACCTATAATAAGTCTAAGGAACCAGAAATGTCAGATAAAGCTTTATTGTCTTGGGCAGAATCCTTTCTTAAAATTCATAAGGAAAAAGAAACGTCCCATTTAGAAAAATATAATAAATATTTAATTGAAAATAATGAAGAATATTGTGTAGAAGACAATATAAATATAATTAAAAAAACTAAAAATAAATATATAAATAGTATAGTAAACATAGAAGATACAGAGATTTATAAAGAATTAAAGTCTTTACGTTTAGTTAAAAGTAGAGAAGAAAAGATAAAACCTTATTTTATTTATAATAATGAACAGTTAAAAGATTTGATTTCTAAAATGCCTGTAAACAATGAAGAATTAAAAAACGTGTCTGGATTTGGAGACATTAAAATAAGTAAATATGGTGAAGATATTATAAGTATTATTAAGAAGTATTTATAAGAGATATTATTTAACTATGAATTATAAGTAGGATTTTACAAAACATGATGATGTATGAAATGTTTCACTTTAAACATGTTAAAATCTGTTATAATAAAAATATGTATGATTTAAGTAAAAATAATAATATGCCTAATTTATTATGTGAAAAATACAAGTTAAGATAATAACTATAATAGATATGTCGTTTAAAGAATTATATGGAAAGTAAATTATAATTACAAATAATGCCTAAGATATATTTGTAGCTGTTATTAAGAAAATGAATTAGTAGATGAAAGGATAATCAATGAATTTTATAGATACAGAACATGACTTTGATTCATGTAAAGACATATGGGACAAACTATACTATATAATTTATAAAAAGAGTTTTGATTCTATTTTTGATTTTGAAACTATAGAAGATAAGGAAACCTCACCCAAATGTAAGCGTTGGTACATCAAAATAGATAAAAAAAAGAATCCAAAATTGAGAAATGAATACCCAGCATTTAAAATTGCGGGTGATTGCATTTTTAATTTTAATGAGAAAAAATTAAAGCTGTTTAAAGAATTATTAGATGTAGAGGATTATCCACTTTTAGAATATTGTTCTAGCAATCATCATGAATTATGTAATTTTTCCTTTATGCCAATCACTGGAGGCATGAATAACAAAAAAGGTATTCTTCATTGTAATAGTGAAGAAAACTATGCATATGATAGATTTGATTTATTTATCTATGAGTTAAATCAATATTATAATGAAAAACCTTCTCGTATTTTTAGTAAATACAATAAAGAAGCATTGATTTGGTTTTTAAAACTATTTAATAATGTTTATGAATACTGCCAAAAGATATATATGATTGATGATAAAGAATTCGTTGATGCTATAATTTTATCAGGTTCCTCAACTATAATTAATCGTGAAAGAGCAATTGAATATATGAAATTGGCAAAAAGATACTGG